>DATLNR010000091.1:0-4159 GCA_035536655.1 Casimicrobiaceae bacterium | reverse complement strand
GACTTCGTGACGCACCCGTCGCGCACATCGAGATCGGGATCGGGATGCCAGTCGGTTAAGAGCGCATACGGGTTCTGGCGCGCGTAAGCGAGCCGGCGGTGCACGCCGGCCAAGAGCAGCATCAGCGCGGAAGGCAATGCGCTTTGCGTGCACACCGTGAAGATGATCGCGCCGTCGTAGCGCGCCGCGCGCAGCGTTTCGAGCACCGCCACGTTTGCCGCCGTCGTCGACGCGACGGCGTTCTTGGCCCACGGCGCGGCGTACACCATCACCGCATCGATGTACGGCAGATGACGGCCGACGATGGCGCCGGCCGCCGACGTGAGCAATGTCAGCCGCCGCGCCGGCGCACGCTCCTTCAGTGCGCGCAACGCCGGCGTCGTCATCAGCAGGTCGCCCATGCCGTCGAGCCGGACGACCAGCAGCGAGCGCATGTGGTTCCAGTCGCGCATCAGCGTCCCATCGAAACGACAGCATCGCCGCGGCGACGCGTTGCGCCTCTGCGCGCCGTGTTCGCTACGTAGACGTTTTCTCCCCCGCGTCGACGCTTCGCATCTCCGCGCGCGGCGACGCGTGCTCGCTGATCATCGCTATGCGGCCTGGCATGGCTTGCGCTTGTCCTCGGCTGTCGGCGACTCGATGTGCGCCGCCCGCTTCGAGTACCCGTCATTCACGCTTTGCGATGCTTCAGCAATGCGTGTGCCGCGCAGCACAAGACCACCGAAAGCCGGATTACAGCGCTGTAAAAAGCGCGCATGCCGTCCGAAATCCTTGCAACCCGCATGACGGCGGCCAAGCCGCCGCCTTGCGCGAGCCGCTGCAACGCACCGCGCCCCGCTATCGGTCCAAAACGAAATGCGCAAGTCGTCGATACGTCCGTTCGCCGCGATGCGGCTTCGCGCCTTGTGCCGCGCACTGCGGAACCGGTTCTCGGTCAATGGTTCGGGTAAGATTGTTCCGGCATCCGGAAGCCGGTCGAAGGAGAATCGCCTGTCTCCTGTCAGCGCCAAAAGTACGGATCGACGACGATGGCGTCTTCCGCCATTGTGCGATACGGTGGCACCGATCCTGCTAATTGCGTACCGCTGTCACGTTCCCATCGTTTGAAGGAGCTCGAACAATGACTCGCATCACCTATTCCGCTTTCGCGGTCGGCGCATTGCTGGCGTTGTCGGCCTGCCAGCAGCAGACGCCGCCCACTTCGTCGACCACGGCACCGCCGGCCTCGTCGTCGACCACCGTCGTCGTGCCGCCTGCGCCGCCGGCGTCGACCTCCGCGACGACAACGACCACGGCACCGGGCGGCGATACGACGAAATCGACGACAACGACCACGGCGCCTTCGGGGTCGTCCTCCACGACGACGACCACGAAGACCAACTGATCGCGCCGGATCGTTTCTTGCAACCCGGTTTCGCGCCAGCCTTTCAGCGCGCGAACCGGGCAACGCGCACTTTACGAGGAACATCATGCAAACCCAGAACTACCGCAACGACACGCTGATGGACGATGCAGCCGGTGCCGACATGCAGAACAAGGTCGACCAGGCGCAGAATCGGATCGACGAGACCGCCTCCAAAATGCACGACACCATCGACCGCGTGCATCGGACCGCCGCCGACCTGACCGACCGCGTATCGACTGATGGCGAGCGCATGTACCGCGAAGCTTGCGACTGGGTTTCGGCGCATCCGATGCAGGCGGTCGGCGGCGCGCTGCTGGCCGGTTACCTGATCGGACGCCTGCGCAGCTGACGCCTTCGGTTTTCGAGCGCTCTTAGAAGACGCCGTGATGACGCGGCGTCTGTCGTGGAACGCCACGCACGGCCCGGTGTCGATGAGCGACGTCGGGTCGTTTCATGTGCTCGAATGGTGGGACGCAGCTGATGCTGCAGACCCTGCTCGGGCAATCCGCGTCGCGTATCCACCATGCGCCGACGACGCGCAGGACGCGGCACACCGAGCGCAACAGGAGGCGCAGACGTGGAAGCGGTATTGCCGCTGGTTACGCCATTGCGTCGTCGCGCTGCCGTCCGTCGTCGAGCGCGCAAATCAACGTAATCAGCATCGCTCCGAGGGCCTCGTCATATCGCGGCAGCGCACCTGACACGCCGACCGTCAAGTGGTCGCGATGAAGTCCGCCCACCAACGGTAGGTCAGCGGACAGGAGTGCACCTCCACGCTCGCGCTGCATCGAGGTATCGCAACGCTCGCGAAAAGCCGCGCGCGCCTTGTCGAATGCGGAACGCGAGTAATCGACGTCGGCTTGCCCGGCGCTGCCGAACCCGCGCGTTGCAAGCACCAGATCGTCGAACGACGACGAGCGTTGCGTCGACGACGACGATGAACAATGCCCGGTCATAGCTGACCCCCGGCTCGAGCAGCGTTCGTTCGATCGTCGGCGCGAGTACTGTCAGCGCACGGTCGACGACGGCGGCGCGTCCGCGGGAACGTCGAGCAGTGTCTTTGCTTCGCGCTCGGCGTGCGAGCGCCCGGTCAACGCGACGTTGCGCGAATTGCCGCTCGCAGAACCTGGGCCACTCCTCTCATTCCCGCCCCCGTCGTCGTCTTCGTCTTCGTCGTCGTCTTCGTCGTCTTCGTCGTCGTTATCGCCGTCGTCCGGATCGGGGTCACCAATCGGCACTTGCGCCCCGGGCACCGGGCACGCCTGGCGGACCGCAGCGGCAACGACGAACGGGTTCACCGTCATTTCGGCGGAATGCGGAGCTTCTGTCCCGGATAAATCTTGTCGGGGTGCGAAAGCATCGGCCGGTTCGCCTCGAAGATCTTCTGGTACTGGTTCGCGTCGCCATAGAACTGCTTCGCGATCTTCGACAGCGTATCGCCCGAAACGACGGTGTAGTACTGCGCTTCGGGCTCTTTTTTGCTTTGGTCGACGGTGAGACGATCATCGACCTGCTCGACGCCCGCGACGTTTCCGGCAGAAAGAACGATTTTTTCCTTCGTGGCCTGGTCCGGCGCGACGCCATAAACCGACACCGTCCCGCTCGCGCCGTCGAACGTCACGGTAAGACCGGTCGCGGACAGGTTCTGCCCCTTGATGTATTGCAGGATCGCCTCGCCGGCCGAATCGTTCGCCGCCTTCATCTTGGCGTCGTTCGAAGGATCGGCCTTCGATTCCTTCATCGCGGCTTCCGCGCGGCCGCGGCCGAACAGCTTCTCGCCCGCGTCGCGGACAAAGTCAATAAGTCCCATGGCTGTCACCTTTATCGTTTCGAATGGCCGTGTGCAGGCACGCGCCGGAGCCCAACATGGTAGACCAGCCGCTGGCGGCGCTACGCCAGTCGAAAACGGGTCGCCGCGTAGGCAAAGCGGAAGGCCCGTGCACGTCGTTAGCTGCTTCTACGGCTTCATCACGCATTGATACACACCTCCTCGTTCTTGGAACATGTCGAATCCACGCGGCGCCTCGGGTTCGGGTCGCGCACGTCGTCGACGCGGACCTCTTTTGTGTCGTACCAAACAGTCGCTTTCATCGCTCGTGTGCCTTGCGCAGCAGTTGATCGATGACGTCCGCTTGCGGTGCGGGCTGTCCGACGGTCGTCGGAATCTCACCGCACTCGAGAAGCCGCTTGAAGCGACGCAGGTCCTCGGTCACCGATTGCTCTGCGTCGTCGCCGGTGAGTGTTGCGACGATCGCGCCAAGCCGGCCCGCAGGCGGCCGGTAGCGCATGTTGACGCTCACGATGCTGCCATTGCCGTTGGGCTCGGCGTCGAAGCGCACCGTGCCCTGATGCTCGACATCCGACCCTTCGACCGAGCGCCACGCGATCAGACGTCCCGGCTGATCGTCGATGATCTCGGAATCCCATTCGACGTGCGTGCCGCCGGGCGCCTTCGCCACCCAATGCGAGCGGCGGGGGTCAATGGCGGTGATCGACTCGATGTGCCACATGAATTTCGGCAGGCTCTCGACGTCGCGCCAACGCTCGTAGCACGCTTGCGGCGGACGACCGATCGCAAGCGACTTGTCGAACAGGATCGGCGCGTCGGATTGCGAGAGTTCCGGGGCGCCGCACGCGCGGACGCAGCGCGCCGCGTACACGTCGAGCGCGGCGGCCCCAAGCACCGTCGGGGCGGCCGCGACGCTTCTCGGTCGGCAGCCGTTCGTTGCGATCGTGCCGCCGACGGCGGCAAGA
>DATLNR010000090.1:0-4785 GCA_035536655.1 Casimicrobiaceae bacterium | reverse complement strand
CGAGGCCGGCGGCGAGCGCGCGATGGGCGGCACGATCCTCGCGGGCCTGCGGCTGATCCGCGACACGCCGCTGCTGCAGGCGATGTGCGTGGTGATGTTCTTCGGCGTCGGCGTCGGCACGCTGCTCTACAACGAGCAGGCCGCGATCGCGCGCGCGAGCTTCGCCGACGCCGCGGCGCGCACCGCGTTCTACGCGCGGATCGACCTTGCAATCAACGTGCTGACGATCGTCGTCCAGGTCGGCATCACGCGCTGGCTCCTCGTGCGGCACGGCGTCGCGCCGGCGCTGCTGATTCCCGCGTTCGCGGTGCTGCTCGGATTCTGCGTGCTCTCGGCCTCGCCGTTGCCGGTCGTCGTCGCGCTCGTGCAGATCGCGACGCGCGCCGGCGAGTTCGCGCTCGGCAAGCCCGCGCGCGAGAGCATCTACACGCGCGTCGATCGCGAGATGCGCTACAAGGCGAAGGGCTTCATCGACACGGTCGTCTACCGCGGCGGGGACCTCACGTTCGTCTGGCTGCACAAGGGGATGACAGTGCTCGGCCTCGGCTCGAACGTCGTGTTCGGCGCAGGTGTGCTCGTCGCGCTCGGCTTCGTCGGTGGTGCGCTCTGGCTCGTGCGCCTCGCGCCCGACGCACCGGCGCCGATTCCGCAGGATCCCGCGGCATGACGCGCTGCCCCGGTTTCGTCGCGCTTTGCGCGCTGCTTGCGCCGGCCGGCGCGTGCGCGTTCGACGACCAATGGTCCGCGGGGCTGCGCGGCGGCATCGCGGTGACCGACCAGGACTACGACAACGACGGCGACGTCTGGCAGGCGCACGTCGGCCGCTCGTTCGGCGAACGTTACGCGCTCGAGCTCGAGCTGACCGCCGACGAATACGACTACGGGATCGACTTCGGGTTGAAGCACTACGCGATCGGCATCAACCACCTCACGATCAATCGCGAGCCGCTCTGGGATCCGTATTTCCTCATCGGCGTCGGCGCAATCCGCTACGAGGCGCCCGACGGCAGCGCACTGTCCGGCGGAACCGATGCGATGTTCAACCTCGGCATCGGCGGCCAGTGGGAGCTCGTGTTGCCGGAGCGCGCATTCCTGCGCGCGGACCTGCGGATCCGCTACGACCTCAACGACACGCGCCAGCCCGGCCAGAACGGCTTCGGCGACGCGCTGTTCACGATCGGGCTGGTGATCCCGCTCGGTCGGTGAGCGCCTGACGGCGTCTCCCGGCGAAGGCCGGGATCCAGTGACTGAAGCGATCAAGGCGCTGGGTCCCGGCCTTCGCCGGGATGACGCCGGGGATCGGCGTCAACTAGCGCCGGTCGTTCGGATCGCGTCCGACTTCGCCGCGGAGACGCTTTTCGCGTTCGCTGTCCTCGGACTGCGCGGTCTTCGGCGAGCTCTTGCCGCGCGTCGCGGTGCCGCGTCCCTTCGGCGTCCTGTCGTTCTCGGGCCGTCCGCCGCCGGGGTTCTTGCCGATGCCGTTGCGCATACCCTTTTCCTGCTTGGGTTGGTTGGCCACGCGAATACTCCTGAGTCGGCGCCCCGGGGCGACAGCTTGGGTGGTCCCGATGAACCGCGCTGCAACGCCACGAGCCGCCGACATCGGGGCCGGCGCGGAGCGAAATGTCGCCGACCCGTGCCGTTCGTCACATGCCCGCGCGCGCGCAGGAGCCCAAGATCGGTCCCTTCGACGCTGACCAGGTGGTGGGAGACGTGATGGACAGGCGAGATTTCCTCAAGTACTCGGGCGTCGGCATGGGCGCCATGCTGCTGCAGCCTTACTCCCGCGTCATCGCCGCGGAGGCGCTTTCCGAGAAGCTCGACGTCGCGGTCAAGAAGAAGCTGGCCGATGCCGCGCTGACGGCGGCGAAGGACGGTGGCGCGACGTACTGCGACGCGCGCATCGGGCGCTACCTGCAGCAGTTCGTCTTCACCCGCGAGGACAAGGTCCAGAACGTCGTCAACACCGAATCGGTCGGCGTCGGCGTGCGCGTCATCGCGAATGGCACCTGGGGCTTCGCGGCGACGAACGACCTGTCCGATACCGCGGTCGCGAATGCCGCGCGCCAGGCCGTCGCGATCGCGAAGGCGAACTCGAAGCTGCGCCGGGAGCCGGTCCGGCTCGCGCCGAACAAGGGCGTCGGCGAAGTGACCTGGGCGACGCCGATCGCGAAGAACGCGATGCTCGTCCCGATCAAGGAAAAGGCCGACCTCCTGCTCGGCGTCAACGCCGCGGCGATGAAGGCCGGTGCCAACTACGTCAATTCGACACTGTTCCTCGTCAACGAGCAGAAGTACTTCGCCTCGAGCGAAGGCTCGTACATCGACCAGGACATCCACCGCATCTGGGCGCCGATGCAGGTCACGGCGATCGACAAGGCCTCGGGCAAGTTCCGTACGCGCTCTGGCCTCTCCGCGCCGATGGGCATGGGTTACGAGTACCTCGACGGCAAGGCCGAGCACAAGGTCCAGATGCCGGGCGGGGTCGTCTCCTACACCGACTCGTACGACATGCTCGAGGACGCGGTCGCCGCGGCGAAGCAGGCGCAGGAAAAGCTCAAGGCGACGTCGGTCAAGCCCGGCAAGTACGACCTCGTGCTCGATCCCGCGCACCTGTGGCTCACGATCCACGAGTCGGTCGGGCATCCGCTCGAGCTCGATCGCGTGCTCGGCTACGAGGCGAACTTCGCGGGCACGAGCTTCGCGACGCTCGACAAGTGGAAGTCGAAGGACTTCAAGTACGGCAATCCGAACGTCACGCTGTTCGCCGACAAGACGCAGCCCCATTCGCTCGGCGCGGTCGGCTACGACGACGAGGGCGTCAGGACGAAGCGCTGGGACCTCGTCAAGGACGGCATCCTCGTCGACTACCAGGCGATCCGCGACCAGGCGCACATCATCGGGGCCGAGGAATCGCACGGTTGCTGCTACGCCGACTCGTGGTCGAGCGTGCAGTTCCAGCGCATGGCGAACGTCTCGCTCGCGCCCGGCAAGAAGAAGCTGTCGCCCGCGGAGCTGATCAAGGACGTCGAGAACGGCATCTTCATCGTCGGCGCCGGCTCGTTCTCGATCGACCAGCAGCGCTACAACGCGCAGTTCGGCGGCCAGCTGTTCTACGAGGTCAAGGACGGCAAGGTCACGCAGATGCTCGAGGACGTCGCGTACCAGATGCGCACGCCCGAGTTCTGGAACGCGTGCAGCGCGATCTGCGACGAATCAGACTACCGCATCGGCGGCTCGTTCTTCGACGGCAAGGGCCAGCCGTCGCAGGCTTCCGCGGTGTCGCACGGTTCCTCGACCGCGCGCTTCGACGGCCAGAACGTGATCAACACCGCGCGCAGCCTCGGCTGAGCGGCCAGGAGAATCGATAGATGAGCATCTACACGGAAGCGCAGGCGCGCGAGATCTGCGAAAAGGTCGTCAAGCTGTCGAAGGCCGACGAATGCGTCGTCAACTTCAACGGCGGCACGGCCGGCAACATCCGCTACGCGTTGAACGAGGTCTCGACCAGCGGCATCGTCAACGACGCGAACCTCGCGGTGCAGGTCGCGTACGGCAACCGCGTCGGCATCGCGACGACGAACAAGTTCGACGACGCCGCGCTCGTGGCCGTGGTACGTCGCGCCGAGGAGCTCGCGAAGCTCGCGCCCGAGAACCCGGAGTTCATGCCGGCGATCGAGAAGCAGAAGTACACCGAGACGAAGACGCTGATCGAGGCGACCGCGAGCGTGACGCCGGAGTACCGCGCCCAGGTCGCGCTCGACAGCATCGAGCCGTGCCGCAAGGAGAACCTCGTCGCGGCCGGCTTCTTCACCGACAACAACAGCTTCACCGCGACCGCGAACTCGAAGGGCAACTTCGGCTACGCGCGCAGCACCGACATGGACTTCACCTGCACGGTCCGGACCGCGGACGACCAGGGCTCCGGCTGGGTCGCGCGCAACCTCGCGGACGTCACGCAGTTCGATGCGAAGAAGGACATCCGCACCGCGATCGACAAGGCGAAGAAGTCGGTCGATGCCAAGGCGCTCGAGCCCGGCAAGTACACGGTCGTGCTCGAGCCCGCCGCGGCCTCGGGGCTCGTCTCGTTCATGCTGTTCGGCTTCGACGCGCGCCAGGCCGACGAAGGCCGCTCGTTCATGACGAAGAAGGGCGGCGGCAACCGCATCGGCGAGAAGGTGTTCGACGAGCGCGTCACGATGTACGCCGATCCCGGCGACGCCAACGTCCCGGCGCTGCCGTGGGACGGCGATGGATTGCCGCGCGAGCGCACGCCGATCGTCAGCAAGGGCGTCGTCGACTACCTCTACTACTCGCGCTACTGGGCGAAGCAGAAGGAAAAGGAGGCGATCCCGCAGCCCGGCAACATCATCATGGTCGGCGGCGACAAGACGACCGACGAGCTCGTCAAGTCGACCAAGCGCGGCGTGCTCGTGACGCGGACCTGGTACATCCGGCTCGTGGACCCGCAGACGATGCTGCTGACGGGCCTCACGCGCGACGGCACGTTCTACATCGAGGACGGCGTCGTGAAATACCCGATCAAGAACTTCCGCTTCAACGAATCTCCGGTGATCATGCTCAACAACATCGAGGAGCTCGGCAAGCCGGAGCGCGTCGACTCCGGGCAGGGCTTCGTGATGATGATCCCGGCGATGAAGATCCGCGATTTCACGTTCACGTCGCTGTCCGACGCGGTGTGATCCACTCGCGCGCCGCCGGGCTTTCGATGCGGAGGCCCGGTTCCGCGCGGTGGGCTGGAGTCACTGTAGGAGGGGCCTCAGC
>DATLNR010000089.1:0-30732 GCA_035536655.1 Casimicrobiaceae bacterium | reverse complement strand
CGACGCGACCCACTGCGGCAGATTCGCGAACGGCGTTCCGACGAGCAGCGTGTAGACATCGTACTTCACGAGCACGGCAAGCGCAGGGGCAGTGAAGTACAGCAGGAAGATGAAGAACAGCGACCAGAACACACTCTCGCGCGCTTCCTTGACCGAGGGCGTCGTGTAGTAGCGCATGAGGATGTGCGGCAACGCGGCAGTGCCGACCATCAGGCAGAACACCAACGCGAGAAAGTTGCGACGCGAAGTATCGCGTGCCTGCTCGGTGGCGCCGGGGAACGCTTCCGCGTGCCGTAACGGCGGAGCCGCGCGGGCTGCAGCGCCGGCATCCTTGGTCCATGCCGCCTTGGCCTCCTCCGGCGACCTAGGCGCCTTTTCGAGCGCGAGCGACGCGGCCCGAATCTGATCCTCGGGCGCGTTCGACGCCTTGAGATCCGCAACGCGCTTGGTCAATGTGGCGCGCTCGGTCTCGAGCGTTGCTGGCAACCCCTTGATCTTCGCATTCGCATCGTCGGCGCGCGCCTTGAAGATCGCGCGGACTTCCTTCTCCTTCGGGTCGTCGATCAGCTGCTGCTCCCGCGCCGTGACCTTTTCCAGCGTCTTGCCGTAGATGACCTGCGGAATCGGGACGCCGGTGTGCTTGATCGACAGCCACACGACCGGAATCAGGTACGCGATGATCAGGATGATGTACTGCGCCACTTGCGTCCATGTCACCGCTTTCATCCCACCGAGGAACGAGCAGACCAGGATGCCGCCCAGGCCAAGGAAGATGCCGAGGAGGAACTCCACGCCGGTGAGCCGGGTGGTGATCAGGCCCACGCCGTAGATCTGCGCCACGACATAGGTGAACGAACAAAGAATCGCCGCGACGATGCCGACGAAGCGCGGAATATGGCCGCCGTAACGAGCGCCCAAGAAGTCGGGAATCGTGAACTGGCCGAACTTGCGCAGATACGGCGCGAGGAACAAGGCAACGAGGCAGTAGCCCCCGGTCCAGCCCATGATAAAGGCCAGTCCGCCGTAGCCGGTCAGGTACAGCGTACCTGCCATGCCGATGAACGACGCGGCCGACATCCAGTCGGCGCCTGTCGCCATGCCGTTGAACAGCGCCGGCACGCGTCTTCCTGCAACGTAATATTCAGTGGCATCCGAAGTTCGGCTCATCACGCCGATGCCCGCGTAGAGGCCGATGGTTGCGAGCAGGAAGATGTAGCCGATCCAGTTTCGCGGCAGCCCGAACTGCTCGAGGATCGCGAGCACGACAAGGAAAAAAATGAAGCCGCCCGTGTACCAGGTGTACACCTTCTTCAGCTGCGAGTTGAACGCCCTCTGCGAGCCTGCAGTGAAGACGTTCGCGGGTTCCTGCGCTGGGCCGGCCATTATTCGTCTCCCTCGTGCACGTCGTACTCGCGGTCCAGGTTGTTCATGTACCGGGCGTAGTACCAGATGATGATGACGTAGATGATCAGCGCGCCCTGCGCGCCCATGTAGAACGCGAATGGCCACCCGAAGAAATTGAAGCTCAGCTCCCTCGCGTAGTAGCTGACGACGAAAGTGACGACGAACCAGATGAACAGCAGGATCGCGGTGAGCCGGAGATTCTTGCTCCAGTACTCGCGATGCTTCTCGGTCAGCTGCATTGAGCTCCTCCCTGACGTGCACTTAACCGCTAGAGCCGGCAATCACGCTATCGTCGCCGCGACGCATCGTCGGCTTCCCCGAATCGATTTGCCCCTGGAACGACTCTTCAGGTCGCACCTTCCGCAGGTCCCACGGGCGGCGCCGGGCAAATTGCGGCGAGTATAAACAGGTTCGCTGCGACCGAACAACCATACCGGGCGCCGCGGCAGATTTCACGAGTTCCGGACACGCACGTCGAACGGGGCCGGCATTGTGATGCGATCGTCATAAAGCGGAACGAGCATCGAGGATTCGCAAGTCCGATCGACCCGCGATCCGTCAGGGGGCCCTCAAACCCGTTTCCCGGGCGAGCTGGCGCGCGACCTTCGGCTCGAACTTCGCGAGGTGATCGACGATGTTCTGCGTCTTGTCCGCCTTTCCACGATCGAACTGCACGCGACCGAGCTGATACCAGCCGTACGGACTCATCGGCTGGAGCTTCGTGTTGCGCTCGAGCGGCGCGACCGCCTCGTCGAGGCGCCTCAACGCGATCAGCGATAGACCGAGGCCGTAGAGCGCGCGATCGTGGTCGGGGTTGTGCGCGAGCACGTCGTTGAATGCGTCGACCGCGGCCGGATGGTCGTTGCGCGCCTGCAACAGATAGCCGCGGTTGAAGCGCAGCTCCACATTGTCGGGCGCGATCGAAAGCGCACGATCGAACGCGTCGAGCGCTTGCGGCGTGCGCTTCTGTTGCGCATACAGGTGCCCGAGCGACGCGAGAACGTCGGCATCGGCCGGGAACTCCTCGTTGGCCTGCTCGAGCAGCCTCAGGGCCAACGCGTCGGCGCCGAAGACGCGTGACCATCCCGCCGCTTTCAGCAACGCGAACCGGCGCAGCGCCCGCACTTCAGGTGCTCATCCCGACAGGCATTGGCGGACCGGCAGACCGCGCTCGTGGCAGGCGTTCACGATCGCGAGCATCACCCAGACATAGGCGGCCGCAAGAAGGCACAGCGCGACGAACGGCACGCGGCGGTCGGGCACGAATCGCGGCGTCACCAGTCGCGCAAGCATGACGAACGGCGATGCGACCACGCCGAGCAACCGGTAGAAGAAGTTGTTCTGCGGCTCCTGGCCGGCGATGCTCGCAAAGATCGCGACAACGCCCTGGCCGACGAGCGACAAGAGCGGGATGGCGAGGATCACCTGCAGGAAGCGCAGCACGGTGAGCGATGCGTCGGGCTCGGTCACGTAGCGGGCATTGCGTTACGTCACGCTTCAGATCGGCTGCTTCAGCTGGTCGAGGATCGCCGGGTTCTCGAGCGTCGAGACATCCTGCGTGATCGTCTCGCCCTTCGCGATCGATCGCAGAAGCCGCCGCATGATCTTGCCCGAGCGCGTCTTCGGCAGGTTGTCGCCGAAGCGGATGTCCTTCGGCTTCGCGATCGGCCCGATCTCCTTGCCCACCCAGTCGCGCAACTCCTTCGCGAGCTTCTGCGCCTCGTCCGATTCCGGCCGCGCGCGCTTCAGCACGACGAACGCGCAGATCGCTTCGCCGGTCACATCGTCGGGGCGTCCGACGACGGCGGCTTCGGCGACGATCGGATTGGCGACGAGCGCGGACTCCACCTCCATCGTGCCAAGCCGATGGCCGGAGACGTTCAGCACGTCGTCGATGCGGCCCATGATCGTGAAGAAGCCGTTGTCCTTGTCGCGCACGGAACCGTCGCCGGCGAGGTACAGCGTTCCGCCGAGCTCGCTCGGGTAATAGCTCTTCTTGAAGCGCTCGGGATCGCCCCAGATCGTGCGGATCATCGACGGCCACGGTCGCTTGATGACGAGCATGCCGCCCTGGCCGTCCGGAACGTCGTGGCCCGCTTCGTCGACGATCGCCGCCATGATGCCGGGCAACGGAAGCGTGCACGAGCCGGGCTTGAGCGCGGTCACGCCCGGCAGCGGCGTGATGACGTGACCGCCGGTCTCCGTCTGCCAGAACGTGTCGACGACGGGGCAGCGGCCTCCGCCGACGTTCGTGTGGTACCACATCCACGCTGCGGGATTGATCGGCTCGCCGACGGTGCCGATGATGCGCAAGCTCGACAAGTCGTAGCGCTTCGGGTGCACGTTGGCGTCGGCTTCCGACACCTTGATCAGCGAGCGGATCGCCGTGGGCGCCGTGTAGAACACCGTGACGTTGTGCTTTTGGATCGTCTGCCAGAAACGGCCGGCGTTCGGAAACGTCGGAATTCCCTCGAACACGACTTCGGTTGCGCCGGTCGCAAGCGGGCCGTACGCGATGTACGTGTGGCCCGTCACCCAGCCGATATCTGCCGTGCACCAGAAGACGTCCTCCGGCTTGATGTCGAACGTCCAGCGCATCGTCAGCATCGCCCACAGCAGATAGCCCGCGGTCGAGTGCTGCACACCCTTCGGCTTGCCCGTCGATCCCGACGTGTAGAGGATGAACAGCGGATGCTCGGCGTCGACCCACTCCGGGTCACAGCGGTCGGATTGCTTGTCGACCAGATCGTGCATCCACACGTCACGACCCGACTGCATCGAGACCGCGTTGCCGCTTCGCCGATACACGACGTTGTTCCTGATCGCGTCGCACCCGCCCATCGCGAGCGCCTCGTCGACGATCGCCTTGATCGGCAGCGCGCGCCCGCCGCGGATCTGCTCGTCCGCCGTGATGATCGCCGTGGCGCCGGCGTCGATGATGCGTTCCTGGAGCGACTTCGCGGAAAACCCCCCGAACACGACTGAATGCGTCGCACCGATGCGTGCGCAGGCCTGCATCGCCGCGACACCCTCGATCGACATCGGCATGTAGATGACGACGCGGTCGCCTTTCTTCACGCCGAGGGACTTCAATCCATTGGCGAGCCGGCATACGCGCCGATGCAGCTCCCGGTAGCTGACCTTGGTGACTTCGCCATCGTCGCGCTCGAAGATGATCGCGGTCTTGTCGCTCAACCCGCGGTCCAGGTTACGGTCGAGGCAGTTGTACGAAACGTTCAGCTTGCCGTCGTCGAACCAGCGGTAGAACGGCGCGTTCGACTCGTCGAGCACGCGCGTGAACGGCTTGTGCCAGGCGAGCGTCTCGCGCGCCAGGTCGGCCCAATAGCCCTCGAAGTCGCGCGCGGCCTTCGCGTTCATCGCATCGAAGTCGGCGCGCTTGAGGTTGGCCTGCGCCGCGAGCGCGGCAGGCGGCGGGAAGCTTCGGGTCTCGTGCAGGACGGATTCGATGTTCGACATGTCCGTGCTCCGTTGACGGAACTCAAAAGAGGTGTGGCGACTTTCGCGCGAGTCTACTAAATGCCCGGACGGTGAGCGAGCATGCGCTTCAACGCGTTTGCTAGACTTTCCCTTCTCGCGTTGCGCTTCTCCTCCTGGGCTTTATGGACCGAACGTCGTCAGACCCGCTCTCCTACGCCAACACGAAGATGAGGCCGCTGCCGCACCTCATCTTCATGAGCCGCTGGCTGCAGCTGCCGCTCTATCTCGGACTGATCGTCGCGCAAGTCGTCTATGTCTGGCAGTTCTGGGTCGAGCTCGTGCACCTGGTCGAAGCGGCGATGGGCAGCAAGAGCGCGCTCGAGTTGCTGCGGCAGAGCGTCGCCGTCCCGGGCGCGGAGCGGACTTTCGAGCATTCGAGCGAAACGCTGACGATGCTCGTCGTGCTCGGCCTGATCGACGTCGTGATGATCAGCAACCTGCTCATCATGGTCATCGTCGGCGGCTATGAAACGTTCGTATCGCGGATGCGGCTGCAGAACCATCCCGACCAGCCCGAGTGGCTGTCGCACGTGAACGCGAGCGTGCTCAAGGTGAAGCTCGCCACCGCGATCATCGGCATCTCGTCGATTCATCTGCTGCGCACGTTCATCAACGCCGTTTCCTACGACGAGAAGACGCTCTACTGGCAGACGGCGATCCACATCACGTTCCTGCTGTCGGCGCTCGCGATCGCCGGCGTCGATCGGCTGATGCCGAGCGGCAGCCGCGGGCAGTCGGATTCGGCCGGCGCGTCGACGCACTAGGATGAAACGGGACCTGTTACGCGGGTGTTGCAGTGACGGTGTATCCGATCTGCTGAAGCCTTCGGATCAATCGGATTGCCGTTCTTTTGGCGTCGCCTCGGTCGAAATGGGCGGCGCCAAGATCGTTCCAGACGGTGCCGTCGCGCAGCATGTGCCAAATAGCGGTAAGCATGGACGCGGCGACGGCGATGATGGCTTTCTTGCCGCCGCGTCGCGAGCGGATGCGGTGGAACAGCGCCTGCAGGTAGCTGCCTTTGACTTTGACGGCAGCCCACGCGGCTTGCACGAGCGTAGTTTTAAGCCAATTGCCACCAGGGCGCAGACGTGTGCTGCGGCGTCTGCCGGCACTTTCATCGTTGCGTGGGCACAAACAAGCCCACGACAGCAGATGGCCTGGTGTGGCAAAGCGCGACATGTCGATGCCGATTTCAGCCACCACGACATTCGCGCTGACCGAGCTCACACCTGGGATCGTGGTCAACAGCTTAGCGGCTTGTCGAAAGGGCTCGAGCCCGAGGCCCACCTCCTGGTCGATGGCGCCGATGGCGGCGTCGAGCGTCTTGATGTGATCCAAGTGCAGCTTGAGCATGAAGCGATGGTGGGCGGTGATGTGTCCGCGCAACGCTTCCAGCACCTCGCTGCGGGTCGCTTTAACGCGCGCGCTGACCAGCGACGCCAGATGCTTTGCATCGTCGTGGCCCTCGATGATCGCGTGCAGCACCGCGCGTCCGCTACCGCCCATGATGTCGCTGAGCACGACGCCGAGCTTGAGGTTGGCGTCTTCGAGCACTTTTTCGATGCGTTGAACGTGCGCGCTGCGCTCCCGCACGAATTGTTTGCGGGTACGGGTCAGCGAACGCAGTTCTTGAACCGCGACCGGCGGCACGAAGCTGGCGCGGATCAAGCCATGAGCCAAAAGATCGGCCAGCCACGTGGCGTCGTTGACGTCGGTCTTGCGTCCCGGGACGTTCTTGACGTGGGCAGCGTTGGCCAGCACCAGCTCGAAATTTCCTTCGAGGATGTGCCACGCCGGCTTCCAGTACACGCCGGTCGCCTCCATCGCGACGTGGGTGACGCCAGAACTCTCCAACCAGTCGGCCAACGCGAGCAGGCCGGTGGTGGTGGTCGCAAACGTGCGTACTTGGTGCGCCGGCGCGGTCTTGTCGGCGATGCGCACGCAGGCGACGACCGTCTCCTTATGCACATCGAGTCCCGCACAGCGTCGATGGATGACTTCCATGATGGTCTCCGTATCGCGGCGACATCGGCGTGCGACCCACGTCATCGAAGTCTAGGATGCGTGCTGCGGGGCACGAAGCCCCGTGCGACAGTACGGGGTGCTCGTAGGGCCGCGGGTCCAACTGACATACGCGCTCAAGGCACCAAGTGTGAGCCGACCTCTGTGCCGGACGCCGCGCCTCTATTTAACCCCCGTTTCATGCGTCGCGGGACGCGCGCCGCGCGGTGGGACAACTGACATGGATACGACACTCGTCGGTCGCAGGGACGCGCTGCTGGACGATCCGATGGCGGAGCCGACATCTGCGCCGGCACCGCTCGCGAAGATCAACGACTTCGTCGTCAAGTTCGCCAACGTCAACGGCTCCGGGTCGGCGTCCGCGAATGCTTTGTTCGCCAAGGCGGTATTGCGCATGGGCGTCCCGGTCGCCGCGCGCAACATCTTCCCGTCGAATATCCAAGGCATGCCGACGTGGTACGAGGTGCGCATCGTCGAGCATGGCTGGCGCGGCCGGCGCGGGGGCGTCGACCTCGCTGTGCCGATGAATCCCGAGACGTGGAACGCGGACATCGCCGAAATCGAGCCGGGCGGCTACGTGTTCTACGACTCGACGAGGCCAATCACGAGCGCGAAGCTTCGCGAGGATGTGCAGGTGCTCGGCGTGCCGCTCACCGGAATGTGCGCGGAGATGTTCAGCGACATGCGCCAGCGGCAGTTGTTCAAGAACATCATGTACGTCGGCGCGCTCGCGGCGTTGCTCGAGATCGAGCCCGCGGTGATCGAAACGCTGCTCGCTCAAAGCTATGGCGGCGAAAAGAAGGCGCCGCTGCTGAACGCCAACCGTTCGGCGTTCGAGCGCGGCTATGACTACGCGAAGACGAACCTGCCGCCGATCGGGCTCAAGATGCAACGGCGCGACAACGTCGGCGAGCGCATCTTCATCGACGGCAACAGCGCGTCGGCGCTCGGCGCCGTCTACGGCGGCGCGACGGTCTGCGCCTGGTATCCGATCACGCCGTCGACGTCGCTTGCCGAAGCGTTCGAGCGCTGGTGCCATAAGTTTCGCACCGACCAGGACGGCAAACACCGCTTTGCGATCGTGCAGGCGGAGGACGAGCTTGCGTCGATCGGCATGGTCGTCGGCGCCGGATGGAATGGCGCGCGTGCGTTCACGGCGACCGCCGGGCCCGGCATCTCGCTGATGCAGGAGTTCATCGGGCTCGCCTACTTCGCCGAGATTCCGGCCGTGCTGTTCGACGTGCAGCGCGGCAGTCCGTCGACCGGCATGCCGACGAAGACGCAACAGGCCGACGTTCTTTCCGCGGCGTATGCGTCGCACGGTGATACGAAGCACGTGTTGCTGTTCCCCGAGGACCCGACCGAATGCTTCACGATGGGTGCGCAGGCGTTCGATCTGGCCGATCGCTTGCAGACGCCGGTGTTCGTCATGCTGGACCTCGACATCGGCATGCAGGATTGGCTCACCGCACCTTTCCAATGGGATGACGCACGCGAGCTCGATCGCGGCAAGGTGATGGGCAGCGAAGCGCTCGAGGCGGGCAAGGATTTCGGCCGCTATCTCGATGTTGACGGTGATGGCATTCCCTACCGTACGCTGCCCGGCACGCATGCGCGGCGCGGCGCGTACTTCACGCGCGGCACGTCGAAGGATCGCTACGCGCGCTACACCGAGGAAGGGCTGGCGTACGTCGACAACATGCAGCGGCTGTTGCGCAAGTTCCAAACGGCGAAGGCGCTGGTTCCTGGGCCGATCATCGAATCCGCCTCGCAACCGACACGCGAAGGCGTCATTTGGTACGGGTCGTCGGGCGCACCGATGGCCGAGGCGCTCGCGGCGCTCGAAGCGCAGGACGTGTACCTCGACCGCATGCGCATTCGCGCGTTTCCGTTCGCCGACGCGATCGCCGACTTCATCGGCGCGCACGACCGCGTGTTCGTCGTCGAGCAGAACCGTGACGCACAGCTCAAGGCGTTGCTGGTCAACGAATGCGGCATCGACCCGGCGAAGCTCGTGAGCATCCTGCACTATGACGGCAATCCGATGACCGCCCGCTTTGTCGAACGAGCGCTGCTCGATACGCGATGACCTATCTCGCCAAACCGAAGCTCCATCACCCGTCGCTTCCGACGAACGCGCTCGGCTTCACGCGGCGCGACTACGAGGGACCGGTCTCGACGCTTTGCGCCGGATGCGGCCACGACTCGATTTCGGCCGCGATCATCCAGGCGTTCTTCGAGCTGGCGATCCCGCCGCATCGGGTTGCGAAGCTCTCGGGCATCGGCTGCTCGTCGAAGACGCCGACATACTTCCTCGGCCAGTCGCACGGCTTCAACACCGTGCACGGACGTATGCCGTCAGTTTTGACCGGCGCGAATCTCGCGAACCGCGAGTTGATCTATTTCGGCGTGTCCGGCGACGGCGATTCGGCGTCGATCGGCATCGGCCAGTTCGCGCACGTGCTGCGCCGCGGCGTCAACATGACGTACATCGTCGAGAACAACGGCGTCTACGGCCTAACGAAGGGCCAGTTCTCGGCGACGGCCGACAAGGGCAGCAAGAGCAAGCGCGGCATGAGCAACGAAGACGAGCCGATCGACCTGGTGATGCTCGCGTTGACGCTCGGGGCGACGTTCGTCGGTCGCGGCTTTTCCGGCGACAAGAAGCAGCTCGTTCCGCTGATCAAGGCGGCGGTTCAGCACAAGGGCGCCGCGTTCCTCGACGTGATCTCGCCATGCGTCGCATTCAACAACCATCCGGGCTCGACGAAGAGCTACGACTACGTCCGCGCGCACAACGACACGGTCAACTTCCTGGACTACATGCCGGAACGCGACCCGATCGTGGCCGAAGGCGCGCCAGGATCGACGCAGACCGTCACGCTTCACGATGGCGGCTTCCTTCGGCTGCGCCGGCTCGACAGTGATTACGATCCGACCAATCGCGTTGGCGTGATGGCGTATCTCGAGGCACGGCGCGAGGCCGGCGAAGTCGTGACCGGACTGCTCTACCACGACACGTCGAACTCCGACCTGCACGACGCGCAGAACACGATCGACGCGCCGCTCAACGCGCTCGCCGACGCCGATCTCGTGCCAGGTAGTGCGGCGCTTTCGAAGCTGAACGCAAGCTTGCGCTAGTGGCCTGTAACAGCCAAATCGGGAGTGAGAATGGTTGAGTGGCACCGCCGTCGGGAGTTGCCATGACGAGGCGATTCGCGTCGAGGACGCGACGGCGAAGCGCGGCAAGGGCCACTCCCCACGAAGCTCGCCAACAATGTGACGACGCCGAGCAGTTAACCGACCGGACCGTCGGGCACTTCCGATCTGCTGTTACAGGCCGCTAGACGCTTGCCGCGCGTCGTTCACGCGCAATGAACCTCGACACGACGCTCCATCTGCTGCCGCGCGAAGGCCAGGCGTCACCGCTCTTCATCTTTCTCCACGGACGTGCCGGGACCGGGCTTCACATGGCGCAGGTGGCTGATCGCTTCGCGCAGGCGTATCCGCACGCGGCGCATCTGATTCCCGACGGCTTCGACGCAAGCGACGACGACGAGCGCGGTCGTCAATGGTTCTCTGCGCGCGACATCGACGAGGCGTCGCGCGTTGAGCGCGTTGCGGCCGCAGTGCCGAGGCTCGTCGCGTTCGTACGCGAGGCGCAGGTGCACTTCGGCGTCTCGCCGGTCGCAACGGCGCTCGTCGGTTTCTCGCAGGGCGGCATCATGGCGCTCGAGCTCGCACAGTCGCATCAAGGCCTCGTCGGTCGCGTCATCGCGCTCGCCGCGCGCTATGCGAAGCTACCGGAGACCGCGCCGCCGTCGGTGATCCATTTGGTCCACGGCAAGGAGGACGCGGTCGTTCCGGCCCGCCACAGCGTCGAAGCCGCAACCCGTCTCGTCTCGCTTGGCGGCGATGTGACGGCCGACATCGTGCCGGGCATCGGCCACGCGCCGCACGCCGTTCTGGTCGACCGTGCGCTCGATCACCTGAAGACGTTCCTGCCGCGCCGCGTCTGGGCGGAAGCAATGGCGGAAGCGCCGCTCGTGTCGACGCGGGCGGACAGCCGCGACCTTGCGCGACCCCGCGCGCCGCCGGCTGCGAACGATCCGACTTAGAGTGTCCCGAGTCAGTAATTCGCTGTGCACGTTCCGTGGCCAAGCGAACATCGTTCAGCGTATCGCTGACTCGGGACACTGACCGACGCCTTAGAATCAGCGGATGCGTCTCCTCGCCAAGCTCGTCGCCGGCATCGTGCTCGTCGTCGTGCTGTTGCTCGGGGCGATCGCGGTCGTCGTGTCGACGATGGACACGACAAGTCTCCTCGCGCCGATCGAAGCGCAGCTCGAGCGCGCGACGAAGCGCGATGTCAGCCTTGGCACCAAGGCGAGCATCGATCTCTCGCTCACGCCGACGTTGAAGCTGGACGATGTGACGCTCGGCAACGCGGCATGGGGCAGCGAGCGAGAGATGATCCGCGCGAAGCGCCTCGAGGCGCAGGTCGCGCTGCTGCCGTTGCTGTCGCGTCGAATCGACATCGTGCGCTTCACGCTCGTCGAGCCGCAGATTCTGCTCGAGACGGACACGAGCGGACGCGGCAACTGGCAGTTTGGCGACGCGTCGCCGGCGCAGGCGCCGGCCCGTCCCGTCACGGATGCAGCAAGTGCCATCGGACTCGGGGAGTTCGCGATCGAGAACGGCCACGTGCGCTGGCGTGATGGCCGTTCGGGCGAAGTCACGCACATTCGCATCGCTCGGCTGTACCTGCGCGCGCGCGATGCGGACAAGCCGGTCGTAGCCGAGTTCGTGGGGACCGTCGGTGACATCCCACTGTCGCTCGAAGGCCATCTCGGGCCGCTCGCGAGCCTCCGCGCCGGCGCGTGGCCGCTGCCGCTCAGCGTGAAGGGCGACGTCGCCGGTCGCAAGGCAGGCGTGACGGCGAAGCTTCGGCAGGCACCGGACACGCTGGAGCTCTCCGACGTTGCGCTGACGATCGGCAACGCAACGATCAACGGCCAACTCGCGTATGTCACGCGACCACCGCGCACGCTCGTGCGCTTCGATCTCGCGACGGATCGCCTTTCCGTCGTCGATCTGGCAACGGCCGGTGCTGCGGTTGCGGCATCAGCGGGCGCTTCGCCAGCGGCGGTCGAAAAGCGACCTGCGGCCAAGCCGGCGAAACGCATCTTTTCGTCGGAACCGATCGGGTTCAGCGGCCTCGACGCCCTCGACGCACAAGGCGAGTTGAAAATCGGCACGCTGATCCTGCGCCACGGTCAGCCGATGCAATCGGTGCGCGTGAAGCTCGCGCTCGACAACGGTCGACTCGACGTGCCCGAGTTCGCCGCAAAGGCGCTCGGCGGCCAGGCAAGCGGGCGGCTCGTCATCGACGCACGCAACGAAAAGAACGCGGCCGTGACGTTGAAATTGAACGGTCGTGACCTCGATCTGAAGGCGCTGATGGCGGCGGTCGGCGTCACGCGCGACGTGAAAGGCGGCAAGACGGAACTCGACGTCGATGTCAACGCCCGCGGCGTGTCGATGCGCGACTTCGCCTCGACGTTGAACGGCAGCGTCGTCGCGAAGGTCGGTCCCGCGCGATGGATCTCGACGACCGCGGGCTTGAGCGGCGCGATGAACGATCTCGCGAGCGCGTTGAACCCCGGACGCGCGCAAGGCGCGCCGACTGATCTCGCGTGTGTCGGCCTGCGGTTGCCGTTTGCGAACGGGATTGCGCGCTTCGATCGCGGCATCGGCCTCGAGACGCAGCAGCTCGGCGTGGCCGCGAGCGGCACGATCGATCTGCGCAGCGAGTCGCTGGACCTGTTGCTCCATCCGCGCATCAAGGACCGCAAGGGACTCGATCTCGCGCGAATGGCTGGGCTGGTGCGCGTGCACGGTTCGCTCGACGCGCCGGTCGTTGCATTCAATCCAACGGGATCCATCCTGCTCGCCGGCGACATTGCTACGCTTGCGCGCGGCGGTCGTGCCGCTATCGCCGATGCGCTGACGCCGATGCCGTCGACCGGCCCGAACGAGTGCGCAGTCGCGCTGGGTGCGGCTCGCGCGCAATCGGCGCGCGCGCAGCCGTCGACAGCGCCGGCGCGCCATCCGGTCGAAGACCTCGGTCGCGCGCTCGGCCGCGCCTTCGGTCGCTGACGAGTGACGACCGAGCGACTGCAGTGCGACGTCGGCATCATCGGTGCAGGACCCGCGGGTCTGCTGCTTTCGCATCTGCTTGCGCGCGAAGGCATCGCGTCGATCATCGTCGAAGCGCGCAGTCGCCGTTACTGCGAGGAGCGCGTGCGCGCCGGTGTCCTCGAGCAGCAGACCGTCGACCTGATGAACGAGACCGGCGTCGGCGAGCGCATGCGCCGCGAGGGACTCACGCATGACGGCATCCGGCTGCGCTTCGGCGGGCAGACGTGCCGCATCGACCTTGCCACGCTGACGCAGGGAAAGCGCGTCACGGTCTACGGCCAGCACGAAGTCGTCAAGGACCTGATTCGCGCGCGTTTCGAGAATGGCGGTCGCATCCTGTTCGAGGCGACGAACGCAACGCTGCGCGACATCGACGGATCGCATCCGTCGATCCGCTGCACGCATGATGGCCGCGAGATCGACATCGCCTGCGAATTCGTCGCCGGCTGCGACGGCTTTCACGGCATTTCTCGATCGTCGATTCCCGCCGACGCACTGCGCGTCTACGAGCGGGCCTATCCGTTCGCGTGGCTTGGCATCCTCGCCGAGGCGGCGCCGGTCTCCGAGGAGCTGATTTATGCGTTGCACGACGACGGCTTCGCGCTGCTGTCGATGCGATCGCGCAAGCTCACGCGGCTCTACTTGCAGTGCACGCCCGACGAGGACGTCGACGAATGGTCGGATGCGCGAATCTGGGAGGCGCTGCATCGCCGGCTCGCCGATGCGGAGGAGCGCATCAACGAGGGACCGATCCTGCAAAAAGGCGTCACGCCAATGCGCAGTTTCGTCGTCGAGCCGATGCAGTGGAACCGGCTGTTCCTGGCGGGCGACGCGGCGCACATCGTGCCGCCCACGGGCGCGAAGGGGATGAACCTCGCGGTCGCCGACGTGCGCATCCTCGCGCGAGCGTTCGGCGATTACTTCCGCCGTCAGCGGGAAGACTCGCTTGCGAGCTATTCGGCAGCGTGCCTCCACCGCATCTGGAAGGCCCAGCGGTTCTCGTGGTGGATGACGTCGATGCTCCATCGCTTCGACGGCGACGGCGCGTTCGACCGGCGGCGTCAGCTCGCTGAACTCGAGTACATCGCAGGTTCGCGCGCGGCGCAGACCGCGCTAGCCGAGAACTATGTCGGGTTGCCGTTATAGGATGGCGCCAACGCGGCCGTGAACGAAATCGGGAAACCCAGGTCGAAGCGGCTCGCGATGCCGCGTAACGTCAAAGGGAGCAACGTGGGATCATTTCCATCATTTCGTCGCTGGGTCATCGCCCTGGCGGCGCTCATCTTCGCTTGCTCGGCGCGCGCCGAGGCTGGCGCCGGCGTGCCGGATTACGAGTTCCTTCAGCTGCCCGCGCATCCGGCCGGTGCGGCGAAGCCGACGCCGAAGTACCGCTTCCTGTTCGGACAGCCGGCGAAGTGGCCGGGTCCGATCCGCTGGCGCTACAACCACGCGAACGCGCCGTCACCGTACGACAGCGACAAGGCGTCCGCAATTTCGCAGATCCAGGCCGCGGCTGCGGTTTGGACCGGCTCGTGTGCCGTCGAATTCCTCTACGAAGGCGAAACCGAGGTACCGCCGAACAATCGCATCGGCGGCGGGCCCGATTTCATCACGGTCGTCGGCTGGTCAACGCTTTCGTCGGGGACGGCCGGCGTCACGTATCCATGGTTCGAGGAGGTCGGCGGGCAGCGTGTGCTGATCGATACCGACATCGCGTTCAACGTCAACGTCGTCCAGTCGCCCGCCGACATGGAGCGCACGGGAACGCATGAATGGGGTCACGCGCTCGGACTGTCGCATTCGGACCTGCCCGGCGCGTTGATGAGCGGACCGCCACAATCCGCGTACAACGGATTGCGTCGGGTGACGTTCGACGACGTGCGCGGTTGCCGTTGCCTGTACGGTCCTGCGCGGGACAAGGCCGCGGGCTATTCGTGCTCGTTTCCAGGCCGGATCGATCTCGGCCAGGTCGGCGTCAACGCGGCCTCGACGCCGCGCGCCATCCCCTTGCGCAATGACGGCAACGGGCCGCTCGAGATCACCGGCACGTTCACGACCGGCCTGTCGAAGGACGACGGCTGCTCCGCAGGCACGACGCTTCAACCGGGCCAGTCGTGCACGGTCACCGTGGTCGCGCGGCCGACGTTCGCGTTCACGTTCGACGAGGAGTTGCGCATCGAGACGAGTGATGGAACGTATCGCGTCTTCGTCGCCTACCAGGGTACGACGGCGCTGCCGGCGACGCCCGCGATCACGCAGGTCGTCGAGTATCACCACGCCGGCTTCGACCACTATTTCGTTACGCATCTCGTCGCCGAGATCGTGAAGCTCGACGACGGAACGTTCGCTGGCTGGACACGGACCGGCCGCTCGATCAATGCCTACACGGGAACGTCTCCGGGTACGGCGGCCGTGTGCCGCTTCTTCAGCGCGTCGTTCGCACCGAAGAGCTCCCACTTCTACACGTCGTTCGCAGACGAATGTCAGACGGTGCGCCAGAACCCACGCTGGACGTTCGAAGGCGAGGTGTTCCACATGCTGGTGCCGAACGCGCAAGGCGGATGCACCTCCGGCAGCACGCCGGTGTACCGGCTGTACAACGCCGGTCGCGGCGGCGCCCCGAACCACCGTTTCACGACGGACTCCGCGCTTCGCGCGCAGATGCTGGCGCAGGGCTGGGTGGGGGAGGGACTTGGAACGGGTGTGACGATGTGCGCGCCGCTCTAGCGGCCCAAACGCGCCTTCCGTCCTGCTAGAACAACTGCGACTGCACCGGCTCCTCTACCGCCTCGTCGTCGCTGACTTCCACGGGCAGCTCTGCCTGCATCGGTTCGCTGTCGGATGCAGCTTCGTCGGGTGACAGCGGCTCAATCAGCGCCGCGTCGTCGTTTTTGACGTTGTTCACGCGGCGCGATACCGGCGTGATCATCATCGCTTCAGCGGGGAACGGTGCGACGATCGATTGAACGTCCTCGGTGGTTGGATCGAGCCACGTCGCGTACTGCTCCGGCGGAATGATCAGCGGCATGCGCGAATGCACGCCGCGCAACAGCGCATTCGCTTCCGTCGTCAGGATCGTGCACGTGTCCAGCGGCTCCCCTTCGGGGGACAGCCAGCGCTCGTACAGGCCGGCGAGGCCGAACGACGATCCGTCGGCCATCGCAACGCGAATCGGCTTCTTGTTGCCGTCGGCGCACTGCTGCCATTCGTAGAAGCCATCGGCAGGCAACAGGCACCGATGGCGCGCGAACGCCATGCGGAACGCGGGCTTGTCCGCTACGGATTCACTGCGCGCGTTGATCAGCTTGGTGCCGATCGATGGGTCTTTCGCCCAACGCGGAACGAGGCCCCACTTGACTTGAACGAGCTCCCGCTCGCCGAGCGTGTTCTGGCGAATGATCGGCACGGATTGCGTCGGCGCGATGTTGAAGCGCGCGTGAATCTCCGGCGGGTAGCGAAGGCCGAACGCCAGCGCGATCGCGGCCGGGTGCGAATGCAGCTCGTAGCGGCCGCACATGGCAAGCCCGCGTCAGCCGGGGAGCGTCGACAGGTCGTTCATCCTATGCCTCCTGCGCCGTCGGCGTGATGTCCTTCATCGCCGGTTTGGCGAGCAGCCGCTGCGCCGTCCGGCCCACTTGCAGCGTGTCCCAGTAAGCGTACGCCGAAACGGCCGCCGCGCCGGCGAGCGGA
The DNA here is from genome assembly GCA_035536655.1 of Casimicrobiaceae bacterium. Taxonomy (GTDB): domain Bacteria; phylum Pseudomonadota; class Gammaproteobacteria; order Burkholderiales; family Casimicrobiaceae; genus VBCG01. Next base: position 13,917 of record DATLNR010000089.1, on the reverse strand, counting down.
ATCCACCGACTCGTCGCCGTGCCGATCACGCGCTTGCTGACGACGACGCCGATCTTGCTTGCCGCGGATGTCAGCGCAACCGAGGAAAGCTGCTGCACGATATAGCGCTGCCCCGAGCGCACGGCGACGTCACGCAACACGTGACTCGCCGCATGACGAAACAGGCAGTAGAGCATGTGCGTGCGCGACAGCTCCGCCGACCGGCCGTGCACGGCAAAGATGTCCGAGATCATCTGTCGCTGCGTTTGCCAGATCAGGAAAAGGTCCGGTAGCACCGTCAGGAAACCGAGCGGTCCCGGCGGCAACGCAAGCGAGCCGGAAAGAAGGGCGGCCCGTTGCGCGGCCGACTTCACGATGCGCGACGCCGCAAGCTCCGGGTTCTCGACTTCATGCGTGCGCGGCGCCGGAACGTCGGCGATCACGCGTTCGATGACGCCGGTGACTTCACGGGAGGGTTGGGAAACGCTCATCGGGGCATACCTTAGCGGCGTTCGCAGCGCCTGCCAATCATGAGGACGCAACGATGCGCAGATCCGGCGGCTAGAATCGCGCGGTTCCCCTTCATCGATTTCTCGATGCGCATTGCACTGTGGCTCCATTTGCTTGCGACGGTCATCTGGGTCGGCGGCATGTTCTTCGCGCACGTGGCGTTGCGGCCCGCGGCGAATGCGCTGCCGCCCACCGTGCGCATACCTTTGATGATTGCGACGCTCGCAACGTTCCTTCGCTGGGTGGCGCTCGCCGTGGTCACGCTCATCGTGACCGGCTTTCTGATGATCTACGGCATGGGCGGCTTCGGTCACGTCGGCGCGTCGGTTCACGTGATGTCTGCGCTTGGTCTCCTCATGGCCACGATCTATGGATTCATCATGGCCGTGCCGTTTCCGCGGGCGAGGCAGGCCGGCGAAGCGGCCGCATGGGAGGTCGCCGGGACCGCGCTTGGCCAGGTTCGCAAGCTGGTGGGTATCAACTTGGTGCTGGGGTTGGTGACGCTGACCGTGGCGATTCTTGGTCACGGCGTGCTGTAAAGTACCATCCGAGCGTAACTTCGTGGAATTTGCTTCTATCTTAGTGGAACGCGGTCTAAAACGCACCTTCGGCTTCGCCGGGTGGTCGGGCAGCGGGAAAACGACGCTCATCGAGCGCCTCATTCCTGCGCTTGTCGGCCGCGGCCTGGTTGTCTCGCTCGTCAAGCACGCGCACCATGACTTCGATACCGACGTCCCGGGGAAGGACAGTTATCGGCACCGACAGGCCGGCTGCACGGAGGTCCTGGTGAGCTCTGCGAACCGCTGGGCAATCGTCCATGAGCTGCGCGGCGCGGAAGAGATGTCGCTCGGCCAAGCGCTGGCCTTACTGTCGCCCTGCGACCTGGTCCTGGTCGAGGGCTACAAACGATCCGCGATCCCGAAGCTCGAGGTGTACCGCGCCGCGCTGGACAAGCCGTTGATGTTTCGAGGCGATCCGCACATCGTCGCGGCGGCCACCGACGCGACGGAGGCCTTCCGCGACAGCGGGCTGCCGGTGTTCCCGCTCGACGCCTATGACGCGCTTGCGACGCTTGTCGTCGAGCGGGCGGCACCGGCCGACGCGTCGCATTGACCGGTTGCGACGGGCAGCGTAACTTGAAACCCGAAAGCTCGGCGAACGGTCGAAACCGAACCATGTCTCGCAGCGCCTGCCTCGTCCTGTTGCTCTCCGTTGCGCTTGCACTGAGCGCCGATCCGGCGTCGGCGCAGCGGACGTCGAAGGGCGGCTTTTACGGCGGCATCGCCTTGCGCGACAACGGGTCGGATCAAGGGCTGGCGTTCGGCGAAGCGGGCGACCCGTCGCGGTTCGCGTTCCCGATCGCCGGCACGCCGGCTTCGCAAGCAACCACCCTGTTCGGCGGCTATCGCTGGCGCAACGATTTGTCGATCGAGGCGGCTCTTGCGAGCAGCGACTACCGGCTGCCCGGCGGCGGCGGCGTCGGGCTGATGCTTCCGCAGACCATGGATGCCGGCGTTCGCGCCTGGAACGTCGACGTCTACGGCAACTGGGCGTTCATGCGCCGGCTCTCGCTTTATGGCCGACTTGGTTACGCGCAATCGGATTCGACGCCGGCGTATGCCACATCCGCCGCGTTCGTTTCGCCCGATCGGCGTGGCCGCGATGGGTTGAGCTACGGCGTCGGCTTGCGCTACGACTTCAACCGCTCGCTTGGGCTCAAGCTCGAGTACGCGCGAATCGGCACGCAAGCCGCCGACATCGGCAGCCTGACGCTGCCCGACGCCGATCAGGTACAGTTCGGACTCCAGTTCCGCTTTTAGCCGCGCAGGGCGCGTCCCGCGCCCGTTGATGTCCTTCGCCGCAATGCGCGATTCCTCGCCGGTCACGGTTCGTCTGCTCTATCTCGCGCGGCTTCGCGAAGCGTTCGCCTCAGCCGGTGAATCGATCGTGCTGCAAGGATCGCCGACGGTGACGTCGCTGGTCGACGCGCTGCGTGCAAGAGGCGGCGCCTTCGCGGACGAGCTTTCCGGGCGACGCATGATCCGCGTCGCCATCAACCATGCCATCGCGAACGCCGACGACGTCATTCGCGACGGCGACGAGGTCGCGCTGTTACCGCCGGTCACCGGAGGATGACGACGGTCCGCGTGCAGCGCGAGCCGTTTGATGCCGGGCGCGAGATCGAGGCGCTGCACGGCGGCGATCGCCGCGTCGGCGCGATCGCGTCGTTCATCGGCACGGTGCGCGACGTCAACGACGATGCGACGGTCACGAGCCTCACGCTCGAGCACTACCCCGGCATGACCGAGAATGCGCTGCAGGCGATCGTCGACGAGGCCAGAGAGCGGTTCGACGTGGTCGACGTCGCGGTGATCCATCGGATCGGCGAGCTTCGGCCGGCCGACGAGATCGTGTTCGTCGCGGTGACGAGCGCGCATCGCGGCGAAGCGTTCGACGCCTGCCGGTTCGTCATGGATTACCTGAAGACGCGCGCGCCGTTCTGGAAGAAGGAAACGACGCCGGAAGGCTCGCGCTGGGTCGAGGCGCGCGAAAGCGACGAGAAGTCAGTTGACAGTTGGCAGTCGTCAGTTGGCAGGAAAAACGTGCCTTCCTCCGGTGTCTGACGTTACTGACAACCGTCAACTGACTTCTGTCATCTGTATCGACTGGGGCACAACGTTCGCTCGTGCCTATAAGGTCGATGGCGACGGGGGCGTTGTGGATGCGCGAAGTGCGCCGCTCGGCATCGCGCAAATCACGGTCGGCGATTTTTCCGGAGCGCTGGCGACGCTACTCGGCGACTGGAGAACGCTCGCAGTGCCACGCATTGCAGCCGGCATGATCGGCAGCCGGCAGGGCTGGGTCGAAGCCCCTTACGTCCATTGCCCGACCACGCTCGACGCGCTTGCTTCGTCGCTCGCATGGACGCCGCGCCGTGAGCTGGCGATCGTGCCGGGTCTTCTGTGCCGTGACGAATCGCAAGTTCCGGACGTCATGCGCGGCGAGGAAGCACAGATCGCCGGGGCGATCGACGAGTCGGCGTCATCCGTCGTCGCCGTGCTTCCAGGCACGCACAGCAAATGGGCGATCGTCGAACACGGACGCGTGATCCGTTTTCAGACGCACATGACCGGCGAGCTGTACGCGGTCCTGATGGCGCACAGTATTCTTGGTCGCCTCGCGGTGCAGCGCGCGAACGTCGACGAAGCGCCGGGTGATGCGTTCGATCGCGGCGTCGCGCGCGGATTGGGTGCGCACGGACTCGGTCACGTTGCGTTCGGCGCGAGGACGCTTGCACTGACCGGGGAACTGGAAGCAGAGAAGATTTCCGACTGGCTCTCCGGTGCGTTGATTGGCCACGAGATCGCGGCTGCGCGACAATGGGCGATGAACCAGCGACAGCAGCATGACCGTATAGTCGTCATCGGCGGCGACGCGCTGACGGTGCGCTATGCGCGCGCGTTGTCGCACGCGGGCTTCATCGCGGAGAAGGGGCCGACCGATGCCTCGGTGCGCGGCCTTGTACGCATCGCTCATCGTGCCCATTTGATATGAATGTGCTCGAAACGTACCTGCGCGAGTTGCCGCTGATTGCGGTACTGCGCGGCATCACGCCGGAAGAAGTTCCGGCGATCGCCGATGTGCTGGTCGAGGCCGGCTTTCGCATCCTCGAGGTCCCGCTCAATTCGCCGCGGCCGTTCGACAGCATCGCAAGCCTCGCGAAACGGCTTGGCGACCGCTGCCTGGTCGGCGCGGGCACCGTTCTTCGCATCGACGACGTCGTGCGCGTGCGCGAGGCCGGCGGCCGGCTGATCGTCATGCCGCATGGCGACGTCGCTGTCGTTGCGGAGGCGCGACGCGAGCAGATGACCGCGCTTCCGGGCGTGGCCACGCCGACCGAAGCGTTTGCCGCGCTCGATGCGGGCGCTGACGGTCTCAAGATGTTTCCCGCCGAAGCGTTGCCGCCGCCGGTGCTGAAGGCGTGGCGTGCGGTATTGCCGCGGGGGACGTTGATCTTTCCCGTCGGCGGCATTCGCCCCGACAACATCGAAACGTATTGGGCGGCGGGCGCATCGGGCTTTGGCACCGGCAGCAATCTCTATCGTCCCGGCGCAACGGCGAACGACGTCCGCGAGATCGCGCTGCGCTTCCGTGCCGCGTTCGACGCGCTGCCTTCGCATGACCGTTGAGCGACGGATCGTCTCGCTCGGCGAGCCGATGATCGAATTCAACCAGGTTAGTGCGAGCGATGCGCACACGTATCTGCAGGGTTTCGGCGGCGATACGTCGAACATGGCGATCGCGTCCGCGCGTCTTGGACGCGACCGCGGCGTTGTCAGCGCCTACGTGACGCGCGTCGGCGACGATGCGTTCGGCCGGATGTTGCTCGCGTTGTGGGCGGCCGAGGGCGTCGTAACCGACGGCGTCATCGTCGACGACGGCGCGCCCACCGGCGTCTACTTCGTCACGCACGGCGCCTCCGGTCATGCGTTTTCGTACTTGCGAAGCGGCTCGGCCGCAAGTCGCATGTCGCCGTCGACGCTGCCGCACGCGCTCTTGCGTACGGCCGATGTGCTGCACGTTTCAGGCATCAGCCAGGCGATTTCCGCGTCGGCCTGCGACGCCTGTTTCGCCGCGATGGCCGCTGTCCGTGAAGCGGGGGGGCGCATCTCCTATGATCCGAACCTGCGTCTGAAGTTATGGCCCCTCTCCCGCGCGCGCGCCATCGTCCGCGAAAGCGTCGGCCACGCCGATTGGGTGCTGCCGAGTCTCGAGGACGCCACCGCGCTATTCGGCGACGACGCGCCCGATGCGATCGTCGACACGTTGCATCGCGCAGGCGCCAAGGTCGTCGTATTGAAGCTGGGGGTGTGGGGCTGCATCGTGTCGAATGGAAAGCGCCGGGAGCGAATCGAGGGTCGAGCGGTCGACGCGATCGACGCAACGGGGGCCGGTGACTGCTTCGATGGCGCGTTCGCGACCCGCATGCTGATCGGCGACGATGCGTTCGAGGCGTCGCGCTATGCGAACGCCGCCGCGGCGTTGGCAACGACGGGCTTCGGCGCCGTGGCGCCGTTGCCGTACGATGCCGCGGTGCGAGCGCTGCTGGACGCGCAAGGCGCAATGGCGTGATTGTGGGAACGTTTCGAAGCAACCTGTTGGCGGATCGCGTCGCACTGGTGACCGGCGGCACCGGCGGCATCGGCGCTGCCATTGTTGCAGCGCTCGCCCAACTCGGCGCTGCGGTGACCGCGACCGGTGCGACGCGGGAAGAGGCGGAGTCGGCGCGCGCGTTGCCGGACTTCGCCGGCAGGGAAGTCGTGGGGCTCGACGTGTGCGACGACGCTGCGGTCAAGCAGCTGATCGACGCGCTCCCGGTGCTAGACATCGTCGTCAATTGCGCGGGCATCATCCGGCGCCAGATCGAGCACGAGCCGGCGCAGTTTGCGAATACCATTGCCGTCAACCTGACCGGAACGATGCGCTGCTGCGCGCATGCCCGCGAAAAGCTGGGGAGATCGCGCGGATCGATCGTCAACGTGGCGTCGGTGTATGCAACGTTCGGCGCGCCGCATGCGCCCGGCTATGCGTCGAGCAAGGGCGGCGTCGTTCAGCTCACGCGGTCGCTCGCCGTCGCCTATGCCGCCGACGGCATTCGCGTGAACGCGATCGCGCCGGGATGGATCGCAACGCCGTTGACGACGGCTGTCCGCGGGGATGCGGCGAAGAACGAAGCGGTCCTTGCGCGCACGCCGATGCGCCGGTGGGGCGATCCCCGTGAAGTTGCTGCAGCAGCGGTGTTTCTCGTGTCACCTGCGGCCACGTTCATCACCGGCGCGGTGCTCGCGGTCGACGGCGGCTATACGATCGCGTGATGAGATCGACACTCGACGAGGCGATTCGCCATCTGGAACGCGGCGACTGGCAGCGCGCGCATGCGATCGTGCAGGACGACGAGTCGCCGCTCGGCTGCTGGGCGCATGGCATCGTGCATCTGCTCGAAGGCGACGTCGGCAACGCGCACTATTGGTATCGGCGGACCGATCGGCGCTTACCGGCAACCCTCGATACGGCAACGGAGATCGCCGCACTGGCGCAAGCCGTGCGCAGCGATCGCGCTTCTGACCCGATGAAGGAGACTCCATGACGCGTGCAATACGCTTCGAGACGCCCGGCGGTCCGGACGTCATGAAATTCGATGAAGTTGCGGTGCCGCCTCCCGCGGCGAAGGAGGCCCGCGTGCGGCATATCGCGATCGGCGTCAATTACATCGATACCTATCATCGCAGCGGGCTCTATCCGCTGCCGCTGCCATCGGGAGTTGGGAGCGAGGCTGCCGGTGTCGTCGAAGCGGTTGGCGCGGAAGTCGACTTCGTCAAGCCGGGGGACCGTGTCGGTTACTGCATGGGACCGATCGGCGCGTACAGCGAGTCGCGCAACGTGCCCGCCGATCGCTTGATCCCTCTGCCCGACGACATCCCCGAACGCGACGCGGCGGCATTGATGTTGAAGGGCCTCACGGTGCAATACCTGTTTCGACAAACGTTCCCGCTCAAAGGCGGAGAGACGATCCTGTTTCACGCGGCCGCGGGGGGCGTGGGCCTGATCGCGTGCCAGTGGGCGAGGGCGCTCGGTGTGAAGTTAATCGGCACGGCCGGAAGCGACGACAAGGCCAAAGCCGCAAAGGAAGCCGGCGCAACGCACGTGATCGTGTACACGCGCGAGAACTTCGTCGAGCGCGTGAAGGCGCTGACGGACGGCGAGGGCGTTCCGGTCGTCTACGACTCGATCGGCAAGGACACGTTCTTGCAGTCGCTCGATTGCCTCGCGCCACGCGGCCTGATGGTGTCGTTCGGCAACGCATCGGGCCCGGTTGCGGCGTTCAATCCGGGCGTGCTGGCGCAAAAGGGCTCGCTGTTCCTGACGCGTCCAACGCTGCAAACCTATTCTGCAAAGCGCACCGATTTGCTTGCGATGGCGAAAGAGCTGTTCTCGATGGTCCGTGCCGGCAAGATCAAGGCGGACGTGCGTCAGGAGTTTCCGCTCGCGAAAGCAACTGACGCCCACAAGGCGCTCGAATCGCGGCAGACGACCGGCGCGACCGTGTTGATTCCGTAGCGGTTCAGCGCGCCTCGTTCAGCAGCGAACGCGCGGCATCGATCAACTCGATCGACGATACGCCAATCGGTCCGACGCCGCGCGCAACCAGTGCATCCGCGGCTGCGCCATGCAGGCACACGCCGATCCTTGCGGCGGTTTCGCCGTCGCTGCGTTGAGCAACGAGCGCACCGAGCATGCCGGCGAGCACATCACCAGATCCGGCGAATGCAAGCGCCGGATTGCCGCTCGCGTTGATGTCGAAGCGGCCATTCGGGTGCGCGATCACGGTTCCGCCGCCCTTGAGGACGGCATGCGCGCGCAGCTGCCGGGCAAGATCCAGCGCGGCCTTGACGCGGTCGCGCTCGATCGCCTCGACCGTCGTGCGCGCAAGGCGCGCCGCCTCGGCCGGATGCGGGGTGGCGATCGTGATCGCTTCACGAGTTGCGACGATGCCTTGCAACGCTTCATCGCGTGCAACGAGGTTCAATGCATCGGCATCGAGAATGCACGCGGCTTGCGTATCGAGCGCGCGCTTCACGAGGCGCCTCGCCGCGTCGCTCGTGCCGAGGCCGCATCCGACGACCAGTGCATCGAGGGGCTGCTCGAGCAAATGCTGCGCGTTGCCGAACATGAGTTCCGGCACCATCGGGGCCACGACCGGCGCGCGATCGGCAAGCATGCCGACGCGAACCTTGCCGGCGCCGCAGCGCAATGCCGCCCGCCCTGCCATCAACGCAGCGCCGACCATGCCATCGGCGCCGCCGACAATGCCGACGGTGCCGAACGTACCCTTGTGCACGGCGCGCACGCGCCGACGGATCGTATCGGACAGCGTCGATGCAAGCGAAGTCCAGTCGAGTCGACGGCCGCGTGGCGCCACGACCGCTTCGGCATCGACGTCGAGCCGATGGATCGACACGTCGCCGCAGCGGTCGGGCCCCGCACCGGTCAGGAGGCCGGGCTTCCACCCGAGAAAGCTCGCGGTCGCATCGGCGTGCACGACCGGACCGTTGGTCATGCCGGTGTCAGCGTCGAGCCCGGTGGGAACGTCGAGCGAAAGCACAGCGGCGTCGGATGCGTTCGCCCAGTGCACCCATGCGGCGTAGTTCGCGGACAACGGAGCCCGCAACCCGATACCGAATAGCGCATCGACGATCAGCGCAGGCTTGACGTTCGGCAGATCATGCTGGGTCGCGCCGCCGGCCTTCGCGTACGCGCCGTGCGCTCGACGTGCGTCGTCGGGCAAGCTTGCCGCATCGGCGGCGAACACCACGATCACGTCATGAAAGGCTGCGCGAAGCAGCCGTGCCACGACGAAGCCGTCGCCGCCATTGTTGCCGGGACCGGCGAGCACAACGACGGGACCGTGTCGCTCCGCCAGCATGCCGCCCGCGACCGCCGCCGACGCAGCGCCGGCGCGCTCCATCAGTCCGTCGGCTGCGTGACGCGCTTCGATCGTCTTCAGCTCGGCCGTCCGGTAGATCGGCGCGAGCCGAGCGTCGCGTTCCGCCTGCATGCGCTCGATTATAGGCAGCGGAATCGAAGCCGCGTCATCCGGATCCGCCGTCGCACGTTAATTCCGCACCCGTGCCCGGGCTTGCGTTCGCGTAACCTCGCCGTTTCCGCGCGGCGTAGAATCGCGCGAGCCCAAGCGCCCCAACCCTTTCCAGGAGGATGCAATGAAACGCTCGACCCGCCTGCCGCTCGTGCTGGCGCTCACCGCGTTGTTCGCGGCCCCCCTGTTCGCCCAGACGTCGGGCACGCTGAAGAAGATCCAGGACACCGGCACGATCACGATCGGCCACCGCGAATCGTCGATCCCGTTCTCGTATCTCGATGACAAGCAGCAGCCGGTCGGCTACGCGATGGACCTGTGCGCGAAGGTCGTCGACGCGGTCAAGGCCGAGCTCAAGATGCCGAACCTGAAGGTGGCCTACCAGCCGGTCACGTCGGCGAACCGCATCCCGCTCTTGCAGAACGGCACGATCGACCTCGAATGCGGCTCGACGACGAACTCGGTCGAGCGGCAGAAGCAGGTCTCGTTCGGCCCGACGTATTTCGTGATCAACGTTTCGGCGGCGGTGAAGAAGAATTCCGGCATCAAGTCGTTCGCCGATCTGAACGGAAAGACGGTCGCGTCGACGTCCGGGACGACGTCGATTCCGCTGCTGCGCGGCTACGAGAAGGCGAAGAACATCGACTTCAAGGAGCTGCAGGGCAAGGACCACGCCGAGTCGATGCAGCTGCTGGCGACCGACCGTGCGCAGGCGTTCATCATGGACGACATCCTGCTCGCGGGCCAGATCGCGAACCAGCCGAATCCGGGCGACTACACGATCCTGACGGAGTCGCTGCGCACCGAGCCGTACGGCATGATGCTGCGGCGCGAGGATCCGCAGTTCAAGGCGCTCGTCGATCGCGCGGTCGGCGCCGCATTCAAGTCGGGCGAGATCAACAAGATGTATTCGAAGTGGTTCACGAGCGCGATTCCGCCGCGCAATGTCAATCTGAATTTTCAGCAGACGCCTGCGATCAAGGAAGCGTTCCAGAATCCAAACGACAAAGGCGTGATGTAACGCCGCGGGAGTGACACGCTCTCTCCCAAGTCTAGAGTCGACGGCGGGCCGCCAGGCCTTCGCCGTCGAGCTCCAGTAGCGGATGCGTTACAACTGGAACTGGGGCGTTTTTTTTCAACAAACGCCCGATGGCGATGCCCTGTACTGGCATTGGATCGTCTTCGGTCTGCAGTGGACGCTCGCGATCTCGGCGACGGCATGGGTGATCGCGTTCGTCGTCGGGTCGGTCGTCGGCACGATCCGCACGACGAACAACGAATGGCTCGTGCGTCTGGGTAACGCGTGGGTTGAGCTGTTCCGGAACATCCCGCTGCTCGTGCAGATGTTCCTCTGGTACTTCGTGATCCCGGAGTTCATCCCGCCGCTCAAAGCGTGGATGATCTCGACCGAGCCGATCTACGCGCAGTATCTTGCCGCGGTGCTGTGCCTTGGACTTTTCACGTCCGCGCGCATCGCCGAGCAGGTGCGCGCCGGCATCCAGTCGTTGCCGGGGGGCCAGCGCAATGCCGGCATGGCGCTGGGCCTGACGCAGCCGCAGGTCTACCGGCACGTGCTGCTGCCGATGGCGTTTCGCATCGTCATCCCGCCGATGACCAGCGAGACGATGAACCTGATCAAGAACTCGTCGATCGCGCTGACGATCGGGCTCGCGGAGCTCACGTTCCGCTCGCGGGAGGTCGGGGAATACACGTTCAACTTCTTCGAAGCGTTCTCTGCCGCGACGCTCATCTACATCGTCATCGCGATGACGGCGAATCGTGTGATGGCGTTGGTCGAGCGAAGGACCGCCGTGCCGGGCTACATCGGGGGCGGAAAGTGAACGACCCCTACGCGCTCCCTGCGCTCGCTGCCCGGAGGCGGCGCAGTCAGTCGCATGGGGCCGGCCCTGCGCGACTGACGACGTGATCGCCCTCGACTTCACCGTCGTCCGCGACGTACTGCCGTACCTGTGGAAGGGCATGCAGTACACGCTGGAACTCACCATCATTTCGGCGGCTGGCGGCCTGTTCTTCGGCACGCTGCTCGCGATGGCACGGCTCTCGAGCGTGAAGCCGCTGGCGATGTTTGCCGCCGGTTACGTGAACCTGATGCGGTCGATCCCGCTCGTGCTGGTCATCTTCTGGTTCTTCTTCCTCGTCCCGCTGATGGCGCAGGCGATCACCGGCGGGGAGCGGCCGCCGCAGATCGGCGCCGAGCGCACGGCGATCATCACGTTCGTCCTGTTCGAGGCCGCGTACTTCTGCGAGATCATGCGCGCAGGCATCCAGTCGATTTCCCGCGGCCAGGTCTACTCGTCCTATGCGCTCGGCCTGACGTACGGCCAGTCGATGCGCCTCGTCATCCTGCCGCAGGCGTTCCGCAACATGATCCCGGTCCTCCTGACGCAGACGATCATTCTTTTCCAGGACACGTCGCTCGTCTATGTGATCTCGGCGACGGACTTCGTCGGCGCAGCGTCGAAGATCGCGCAACGCGATTCCCGGCTCGTCGAGATGTACTTGTTCGTCGCGATCGTGTACTTCGTGATCTGTTACACGCTTTCTGTCCTCGTGAAAAGATTGCAGCGGCGGATTGCGGTCATTCGGTGAGAAGAAGGGCATGAGGGGTCGAAGCCGATGGCCATGATCGAAATGCGCGACGTCTCCAAGTGGTACGGCACCTTCCAGGTGCTGGCGGATTGCTCGACCAGCGTCGACAAGGGCGAAGTCGTCGTCGTGTGCGGGCCGTCGGGGTCGGGTAAGTCGACGCTGATCAAGACCGTCAACGCGCTCGAGCCGTTCCAGAAGGGCGAGATCTACGTCGACGGCATCTCGGTCGGCGCGCGCAAGACGGATCTTCCGAAGCTCCGGGCGCGCGTCGGGATGGTGTTCCAGCACTTCGAGCTCTTTCCGCATCTGAAGATCCACGAGAACCTGACGCTCGCCCAGGTCAAGGTCCTGAAGCGCAGCCGAGACGAGGCACAACAGCGCGGCCTGAAGTATCTCGAGCGCGTCGGCCTGATGCAGCAAAAGGACAAGTTTCCCGGGCAGCTTTCCGGCGGTCAGCAGCAGCGCGTTGCCATCGCCCGCGCGCTGTCGATGGACCCCATTTGCATGCTGTTCGACGAGCCGACGTCGGCGCTCGATCCGGAGATGATCAACGAAGTTCTCGACGTGATGGTGGGCCTCGCGAGCGAGGGCATGACGATGATGGTCGTCACGCACGAGATGGGCTTCGCGCGCAAGGTCGCAAACCGCGTGATCTTCATGGACGAGGGCCGCATCGTCGAGGACGCGACGAAGGAAGATTTCTTTGGACAGCCGCGCTCGGAGCGCGCGCAGCAATTCCTTGCCAAAATCCTCCACCACTGAAGAGTCGCGGCCGATGCAGTGGCTGATCCGCGTGTTCCCGGCGGGTCATCTGCTCATTAGCCTGCTGTTCATCGTCTGCGCGGCGACGCTGATCTTCTTTGCGCTGAGCGACCTGTGGCTGCTGGTCCGGCCGCCGGTCGACGGGCAGCTCACGCCGGTCAACCAAGTATTGAACGCCATCTCGCTTTTGACCGTCGCCGTCGCGACGCTCGAGCTCGCGCAGACGATCATCGAAGAGGAGGTCCAACGCGAGGCGCACATGGCGGCGCCGACGCGCGTGCGGCGCTTCCTTTCGCGCTTCATGATCGTGCTGGTCGTCGCGTTGTCGATCGAGACGCTGGTGGCGACGTTCGAATTCAGCCGTTCCGATCCGGCGCTTCTTCCCTATGCCGCAGCGATCGGGATCACCGCGGCCGCGCTGCTGGCCGCATGGGGTGTGTTCATCAAGCTCAACCGCGCCGCCGAAGAGCTCGAGCCGGAAGCGATGGCCAAGGCGAAGCAGGAGGACGCCGAGGTCGACACGCCGTCCGGCAAGGGGCGGTGAGGCGATCGCCCCATCAGCGCTCGAGCGCGGCCGCGTAGCTCGATTCGAGTGTGACATGGATCACCTGCTCGATGGCGTTGAGCTCGCACCGAAGATCGACGCGGGCCGAGGTCTCGACGATCCGATCGAGTCGCGGCTTGTGCTTGCTCGATCACGTGCTCGACGTTGAGCACGTCGACCGCGTATTGCAGCGCCAACAGGCAGTTGAAGTCGGTGTGCACGACGACGATGGCGACGTTGCGATGGACGAACTGCGCGCCCATTCGCGATTACGCTCGAGGAGGTGGGTGATCTGCCGCATGTTCCGCACACGCCGCCCGCACGCGTATAATCGATCAACGCCGGACCCTCATCGCGGGGCCCGGCGTTTTTGCGTTCCGAGGGGGCTGCCATGCGCATCGAGACCGAGGTCAAGCTGGACTTCAAGGACGTGCTGATCCGGCCCAAGCGGAGCACACTGTCCACGCGCAGCAACGTCGATATCTCGCGCGAGTTCCGCTTCCGCCATGCCGGCGTCGAGTACCAGGGCGTGCCGATCGTCGCGGCGAACATGGACACGATCGGCACGTTCGAGATGGCGCGCTCGCTCGAAGCGTTCGGCCTGTCGACGGCGCTGCACAAGTACTACGACGTTGACCAGTATGTCGACTTCTTCGCGTCGCTTTCGCGGAAGGCGTCCGCGTACTACTCGATGGGCATCGCGACAGCCGACGACGAGAAGTTCCAGCGCGTGATGGAACGCGCCGGCGCCGGCGAGCACTCGTCGATCCGCTATGTGTGCGTCGACGTCGCCAACGGCTACACCGAGAGCTTCGTGCGCTTCGTCGCGAAGCTGCGCGAGCGCTATCCGCACCTC
>DATLNR010000088.1:0-34396 GCA_035536655.1 Casimicrobiaceae bacterium | reverse complement strand
GTGAACGACGCGCTTGCAGGCGCGCCCGAGACGGTCAATGCCGACGCGTGGAATTCATGGCTCTTCAAGATCAAGCCCGCCGGGGACGACCTTTCCCATCTGCTCGACGCCGACGCCTATCGCGCAAGCGTTGCAGCGGCGTGATCGCCGCCTTTCTGACGCCTGTCCTCTGACCTCAGTCTCCTGACTCCTGACTTCTGACTCCTGTGTCTTTCTCTGATCGTCACATCGGCAGCTCCCCCGACGAGCAGGCGCAGATGCTCGCCACGCTCGGTTTTGCTTCGCGCGCCGCGATGATCGATGCGGTTGTGCCGCCTGCGATACGCGCTCATGCGTTGCTCGCACTTCCGGATCCGGTCGACGAGGCGACGGCGCTTGCACGTCTTCACGCGAAGGCGCGGAAGAATCGACCGCTCGTGTCGTTCCTCGGCCAGGGCTACTACGGCACGATCACGCCGCCGGTCATCCTGCGCAACGTGCTCGAGAATCCGGCGTGGTACACCGCCTATACGCCATATCAGCCGGAGATCTCGCAGGGGCGGCTGGAAGCGCTGATCAATTTCCAGACGATGGTCGGCGACCTCGCCGGCATGGCGATCGCGAACGCGACGATGCTCGACGAAGCCACGGCCGCGGCGGAGGCGATGGCGCTCGCGCTTCGCGTCGGCAAGAGCACGAGCCGCACCCTCTACGTCGCGGACGACGTCTTTCCTCAAACGCTCGACGTCGTGCGCACGCGTGCCTCCACGGTCGGTGTCAACGTCCTCACGGGTCCGTGGAACGAAGCCGGATCGGCCGATGCGTTTGCGACGGTGTTGCAGTATCCCGGAAGCGACGGGGAGGTCCGCGGCCTGCGGGCGGTGGTCAAGGCGGCACATGCGCGGGGCGGCCTCGTCATCGTGGCGACCGATCTGCTTGCGCTGACATTGCTTGAGCCGCCCGGCGAATGGGGTGCCGACATCGTCGTCGGATGCTCGCAGCGATTCGGTCTCGCGATGGGTTACGGCGGCCCGCATGCGGGCTTCCTGTGCACGCGCGACGAGTTCAAACGCGCGCTTCCGGGTCGGCTCGTCGGCGTGACCATCGACGCCAATGGCGACCCGGCGTACCGCCTCGCGCTGCAGACGCGCGAGCAGCACATCCGCCGCGAGAAGGCGACGTCGAACATCTGCACGGCGCAGGTGTTGCTCGGCGTCATCGCAGGCATGTACGCCGTGTATCACGGCCCGCAAGGGCTCGAGGCGATCGCTCGTCGCGTGCACCGGCTGACGGCGACGCTGAAGACCGGCCTTGTGCGGCTCGGCTTCCCCGTCCCGACGACGACGTTCTTCGATACGATCGAAGTGAAGACGCTCGATCGCACCGAGCGCATCCTCGCCGAAGGCGTGGCGCGGGGCATGAACTTCCGCCGCGTCGACGACGGCACGCTTGGGCTTTCACTCGATGAAACGACGCGCGACGAGGACGTCGCGAACGTGCTGGTCGCGTTCGCGGGAGACGATCAGCCAACGATGCTTTCGGACCTCGCCGCAGCGACGAACGACGCGTTGCCGTCCGCTCTCGCGCGAACCTCGCCGTACCTGACGCATCCGGTCTTCAATCAGCATCATTCGGAGACCGGGATGCTGCGCTATCTGCGGCGCCTCGCCGACAAGGACCTGGCACTCGACCGCTCGATGATCCCGCTCGGCTCGTGCACGATGAAGTTGAACGCAACGGCGGAAATGATCCCGATCACGTGGGACGCGTTCGCGCGCATGCACCCGTTCGCGCCGGCCGACCAGGCGGTCGGCTATCGCGAAATGATCGACGAGCTCGAGCAGATGCTGTGTGCGTGTACCGGCTACGACGCGGTGTCGCTGCAGCCGAACGCGGGATCGCAGGGCGAGTTCGCAGGGCTGCTCGCGATCGAGGCCTACCACGCGTCGCGCGGCGAGGCGCATCGCAACGTGTGCCTGATTCCGTCATCCGCGCACGGCACGAATCCCGCTTCCGCGCAGATGGTGGGGATGAAGGTCGTCGTGGTTGCGTGCGACGAGCGCGGCAACGTCGATCTTTCAGACCTCGAGCGGAAGGCCGAGGAACATCGCGACGATCTCGCCGCGCTGATGGTGACGTACCCGTCGACGCACGGCGTGTTCGAGGAAGGCATCGTGCGCATCTGCGAGATCGTCCACGAGCACGGTGGTCAGGTCTACGTCGATGGCGCGAACCTGAACGCGCTGGTCGGCATTGCGCCGCCGGGCCGCTTCGGCGCCGACGTGTCGCATCTGAACCTGCACAAGACGTTCTGCATTCCGCATGGCGGCGGCGGCCCGGGGGTGGGACCGGTCGCGGTCAAGGCGCATCTCGCGGCGTTTCTCCCCGGTCACCGCTTCATGCCGCCCCGATTGCCGCGATCGGCGGACATCGGCAACGCGCGCGTCGGGCCCGTGTCGGCCGCGCCATTCGGCAGCGCGTCGATTCTGCCGATCCCGTGGATGTACATCACGATGATGGGCGGACCGGGACTCACGGCGGCGACCGAAGCGGCGATCCTGCACGCGAATTACGTCGCGAAGCGACTCGACGCGCATTTTCGGGTGCTCTACACGGGACCGGGCGGGTGGGTCGCGCACGAGTGCATCCTCGACCTGCGGCCGCTGAAGGCGTCGGCGGGCATCGAGGCGGAGGACGTCGCCAAGCGCCTGATCGACTATGGCTTCCACGCGCCGACGATGAGCTTCCCGGTGCCGGGCACGCTGATGGTCGAGCCGACCGAGAGCGAATCGAAGGCCGAGCTCGATCGCTTCATCGACGCGATGATCGCGATTCGCGAGGAGATCCGCGCGATCGAATCCGGTCGCATGGATCGCAGCGACAACCCGTTGAAGCACGCGCCGCACACGGCGGCGGCGGTGACCGACGATCACTGGCCGCACGCGTACTCGCGACGCGTCGCCGCTTATCCGGCGGTCGCGCAGGAGGCAGCGAAGTATTGGCCACCGGTGGCGCGCGTCGACAACGTGTACGGCGATCGGAACCTGTTCTGCAGCTGCATTCCGGTCACGGACGTCGAGACGGTTGTCGGCGAGCCTTCGCCTGCCTGAGTGAACAATAAGCCGTACGCTGGTCGGCAAGAACTACGCAGCGCCATCGCGTCGTTCTAGAATCGGCGCCGTCCAGGGACGATAACGACAAGAAGCTTGCTCAAGCTCGGCGCGCTCAATCGCTGGCAGGCCGCGGCGGGACATCTGGTCCTGTCCGCCGTCATCGGCGTATCGGTGTTCGCCGCGATGATCCTCGTCTGGTACACGCCGCCGTATTTCGAAGCGGCGGGCGGCAACGATCTCGTGCTGCTGCTGCTCGGCGTTGACATCACGCTCGGACCGCTGTTGACGCTGGCCGTGTTCAATCCGGGCAAGGGCATGAACAAGCTGCGTTTCGATCTTGCCGTCATCGCGACGCTGCAGCTCGCGGCGCTCGCTTACGGCGTCCACGTGATGTTCACGGCGCGCCCCGCGTACCTGGTGTTCGCCGTCGACCGCTTCGATCTCGTCATGGCAAACCTCCTGACCGACGCCGAGCTCGCCAAGGCGCAGCCGCCATGGAACGCGAGACCGGTCGGCCGGCCGCCGACCGTCGGCGCGCGCGTTCCCGACGATCCGAAGCTCAAGGACGAATCTCTGTTCATCGCGCTGGCGGGCATCGACCTTCCGCAACAGCCGCGTTTCTTCGTGCCCTATGAAGAGATCGCGGCGGAAGCGGCGAAGCGCGCGCAACCGCTCGCAGATCTGCGCGCGTTGAATCCCGATGAGCGAGCGCGCATCGACGAAATCGTCAGGCGCTCAGGACGCGCCGAGGCGAACCTCGCGTTCCTGGCGGCGCGCGCGCCGAATCTGGATTTCGTGGTGATCGTCGACCGGTCGACCGGTGCCGTCATCGACAAGGCGATGTTGAAGCCGTGGAAGACGGAGAAGACCTAGAACCGCGCTTCAGCGACCGCGGTCTATAATCGGTCGCCCTCGCGTCCCATTGTCGACATGCGTCACGCTTTTCGTGCGGCGATGGCCGCCGCGACCTTTGCATTGCTGTTCTCGGTCGCGTCGCAAGCGACTTCGCAGACACCTGCTTCGCCCGCTGCCGCATCGTCGGCGACGGCGTTGCCCGTCGGTGCATTTCCCGCGCCGGCGGTTGGAGCAGCCGCGTACATCCTGCTCGACCTCACGAGCGGGCAGACACTCGTCGCAAACAACGCCGACGAGAAGCGCGATCCCGCATCGCTGACGAAGCTGATGACCGCGTACCTGACGTTCGGGGCGTTGCGGCAGAAAGTGCTGATGCCGTCACAGATGGTGAACGTCACGCCGAAGGCATGGAAGGCCGAGGGCTCGCGCATGTTCATCGAGCCGCGCAAGTCGGTCAGCATCGAGGAGCTGCTGAAGGGGATGATCGTCCAGTCCGGCAACGATGCCTCAATCGCGCTCGCCGAGCTCGTCGGCGGAAGCGAAGACGCGTTCGTCGCGCGGATGAACCAGGAAGCAGCGCGACTCGGCATGAGCAATACACGTTTCGCGAATGCGACCGGCCTTTCCTCTGCGCAGCACTACGCGACCGCGGCCGATCTCGCGAAGCTTGCGTCCGCGCTGATCCGCGACTTCCCCGAGTATTACCCGCTCTATTCGCAGAAGGAGTTCCGCTACAACAACATCACGCAGGCCAATCGCAATCGCTTGCTGTGGACCGATCCGCACGTCGACGGCGTCAAGACGGGCCATACCGAAGCCGCCGGCTGGTGCCTGATCGCGTCGGCACTGCGCGGCGAGCGACGGCTGCTGTCGGTCGTGCTCGGCGCCGCGTCGGACGCATCGCGGGCCGTCGAGAGCCAGAAACTCCTGAACTACGGTTTCCAGGCGTTCGACACGGTGGCGCTGTATCAATCCGGCAAGCCGGTGACGACGTTGCCGGTGTGGAAAGGAGCGTCGCCGAACGTCGAGGCGGGCTTCCTCGCCGATCGTCATGTCACGCTGGCGAGGGGCCAGGCGGACAAGCTCGCGCTGTCGCTCGTCGCGCAGGAACGCCTGATTGCACCGGTGCGAAGCGGTCAGAAGGTCGGCACGGTGAAGGTCGCGTTCGACGGAAGGCCGGTCGCCGAGTTTCCGTTGATCGCGTTGCAGGACGTGCCGCCGGCGAGCTTCGTCGGACGGGCATGGGATACGCTGCGGCTATGGTTCACGCAATAGTGGAGCACCGTATGAGCGACCACGATCCGATCGTCTACCTGAACGGTTCCTTCGTCGCGTTATCCGACGCGAAGGTGTCGGTGCTCGATCGCGGCTTCATTTACGGCGACGGCGCGTATGAGCTCGTGCCGGTGTACGCGCGCGCGCCGTTTCGCATGCCGCATCATCTGGCGCGCCTCGCGCGAACGCTCGAAGGCATACGCCTCGACAATCCCTGTACCGCGCAACGCTGGGGCGAGTTGATCGCGGAGCTTGTCGGCAAGCAGCCGTTCGATGACCAGGCGGTCTATTTGCAGGTCACGCGCGGCGTCGCGAAGCGCGACCATTCGTTTCCGCAGGGCGTCGCGCCGACGGTTTTCATGATGAGCAACCCGCTTGCGCTGCCGACGAGGGCGCAGGTCGAACGCGGCGTCGCCGTCGTCACCGCCGACGACAATCGCTGGCAGCGCTGCGATCTGAAGACGATCTCGCTCCTCGGCAACGTGCTGATGCGCCAGCTTGCGACCGACGCCGGCGCCGTCGAAACGGTGATGTTTCGCGACGGATGGCTCACCGAGGCCTCGTCGTCGAACGTGCTGATCGTCGTCGACGGGACGATTGTCGCGCCGCCAAAGGACCATCAGATCCTTCCCGGCATCACCTACGATGCCGCGGCGGAGTTCGCCCGCGAGGCTCAACTGCCGTTCGAAATCAGGCGCGTAAGCCGGGGCGAGGCGATGGCGGCCGACGAGATGTGGCTGTCTTCATCGACGAAGGAAGTGCTCGCCATCACGACGGTCGACGGCCGGCCATTCGGCGGCGGGTCGCCGGGTCCGATGTTCCGGCGCGTCTACGCGTTGTTCCAGGCGCGCAAGCCTGCGGCGGTGGCCGTGTAGCGCTGCGGGCGTGTGCGGGCACGGCGCGCTGCGCTGCTTTAGACTACGCAGTTTCCGGTCGTCGCCCAAGCGGCCATGTCGCTCGCGAAGCTGATCGAGAATCGCTATACCGCCGCGCACGTTCCCGTCGAGCTGGTGATGCCCGACGGCGGACGCGTCCGCCTTTCCGAGCGGCCCGAAGTCCAGGTCGTCGCCCGATCGCTGCGGGGATTGCGCGCGCTCGCGCGACCGGCGATGGGCCGGCTCGCCGAAGCCTATGTTCGTGGCGAGCTCGACTTCACGGGCAGCGCACGTCGCATCCTCGACATCGCCGAGCGCATGGTCGGCGACGTTGGCGCCGCGCGGGAACGCGGGCATTCGCGCGTGGCGCTCTGGCTTTCGCAGCGGCGCGACAATCGACGGAACATCGAGCACCACTACGACGTCGGCGACGCGTTCTATCGGCTGTGGCTCGACGAGCGCATGGTCTATTCGTGCGCGTATTTCAAGCATGACGGCGACTCGCTCGACGTCGCGCAGGCGCAGAAGCTCGAGCACATCTGTCGCAAGCTGCGACTGAAACCGGGCGAGCGCCTGCTCGACATCGGTTGTGGTTGGGGCGGCCTCTTGTTCTGGGCCGCTGAGCACTACGGCGTGCAAGCGACCGGTATCACACTCGCGCGCAATCAATACGATCATGTGCGAAGCGAGATCGAGCGGCGAGGCCTCGCGCAACGCGTGCACGTCGAGCTTCGCGACTACCGCGACCTGCCCGACGATCCGGTCTACGACAAGATCGCGAGCGTTGGAATGTTCGAGCACGTCGGCGTCGCGCGATTCCCGCACTATTTCGGAAAGATCGAACGGTGCCTGAAGCCCGGGGGCCTGGTGTTGAACCACGGCATCACGCACAACTTAGTCGGTGCCGGGTCGCTCGGCAGCGGAATCGGAGATTTCATCGATCGCTACGTGTTTCCCGGCGGCGAGCTCACGCACGTGTCGGCGGTCATCGCCGGCGTGGCGCGATGCGGTCTCGAGCCGATCGATGCGGAGTCGCTGCGCGAGCATTACGCAAAGACGCTTTGGCATTGGACCGAGCGGCTCGAGGCGAATGCGGAAGCTGCGCGGCACGAGACGGGCGACGAGCGTTATCGAATCTGGCGCATTTACATGGCAGGTTCGGCCCACGCGTTCGAACGCGGATGGCTTTCGCTGTGGCAGGTGCTCGCGGGGAAGCCGTTTGCCGATGGACGCCTGCCGCATCCGTTGACGCGCGATTACATGTACGCTGCATCCTGAAGCCGGTTGTACGGGGGGTGCGCCGGCTCCATCTACGACATGATTTCGTGCCATGACGACCCCCGCTTCCGAGTCCGCGCTGACGTTCCCGACCGCCTTTCCGATCAAGGTCATGGGTCGCCGCGCCGACGATTTTGCACAGACGATCGTCGACGTCGTGATGCGACACGCGCCGGATTTCGAGCCGTCGACGCTCGAGATGCGCGCATCCCGCGAAGGCAACTACCTCTCGGTGACGGCGACGATCAACGCGACGTCGCGCGACCAGCTCGACAATCTGTATCGCGAGCTCACGTCGCATCCGATGGTGACGATGGTGTTGTAAATCGATGCAAAAGGCGTGGCGGGTCCCATGGATGACGCGGCTGTTCTGCATCTCGGCCGAACCGCCTACATCGACTGCTGGCGCGCTATGCAGTCCTTTACCGATGCGCGCGATGCCGCGACGCGCGACGAGATCTGGTTGACCGAGCATCCGCCGGTCTACACGCTCGGACTCGCCGGAAGACGCGAACACGTACACGACCCCGGCGACGTGCCGGTCGTCGGCGTCGATCGCGGCGGTCAGGTCACTTATCACGGACCCGGCCAGCTGGTCGCGTATCCGTTGCTCGACTTGAGGCGCCGGCGCGTCGGCATTCGGGCGATCGTGCGTTCGCTCGAGGCGGCGGTGATAGAGTTCGCGCGTTCGCTTGACATCGGCGCGTACGGCAAGGCGTCGGCGCCCGGCGTCTACGTCAAGCGCGACGGCAGCGAAGCCAAGCTCGCCGCGCTGGGACTGCGTGTGCGCAACGGCTGCACGTATCACGGCGTTGCCTTGAACGTCGACATGGACCTCGATCCCTTTCTCGCCATCGATCCCTGCGGCTATCCGGGATTGCCCGTCACCTCGCTGGCGGAGCTCGGTGTCGACATCGGCGTCGATGCGGCCGCCGGAGCTTTCGCACCGATTCTCGCGGCACGACTTTCCGTCATTCCGTCATGAACACGCCGCCGTCCAACATCGCAGGCGTCAAGCACAAGGGCGAGGCGAAGACTTCGCGCGTATTCGCCAAGTACGCGATCAAAGTCGTCGCAGCAGAGCCTTTGCGCAAGCCCGAGTGGATTCGCGTCCGCGCACCGAGCTCGCCGCGCTTCTACGAAATCAAGCGCATCCTCCGCGAGCACAAGCTGCATACGGTGTGCGAGGAAGCGTCGTGCCCGAACATCGGCGAGTGCTTCGGCATGGGCACGGCCACGTTCATGATCATGGGCGACATCTGCACGCGCCGCTGTCCGTTCTGCGACGTGGGTCACGGACGGCCGAATCCGCTCGATCGCGAAGAGCCCGTGAACCTGGCGCGAACGATCGCGGCGTTGAAGCTCAGGTACGTTGTGGTCACGAGTGTCGATCGAGACGATCTGCGCGACGGGGGTGCGCAGCACTTCGTCGACTGCATTCGCGCCGTGCGCGAGCATTCGCCGGAAACGCAGATCGAAGTGCTGGTTCCCGACTTTCGCGGGCGGATGGACCGGGCGCTTGCGATCCTCGAGGCGGCACCGCCGGACGTGATGAACCACAACATGGAAACCGTGCCGCGGCTGTATTGCGAAGCGCGGCCCGGCTCCGACTACGCGCACTCGCTCGCACTGTTGCGCGATTTCAAGCGACGCAATCCCGTCATCCCGACGAAGTCCGGGTTGATGGTCGGCCTGGGCGAGACCGACGATGAGATTCTCGCCGTGATGCGCGACATGCGCGCCCACGACATCGACATGATCACGATCGGGCAGTACCTGCAGCCGTCACGCCATCATCTGCCCGTCGCGCGCTACGTGCACCCCGACACGTTCGCGATGTTCGAGCGCGAAGCGGCCGCGATGGACTTTCGTCATGCGGCCGTCGGCGCGCTGGTCCGCTCGTCGTATCACGCGGACCAGCAGGCGGCGCCGCTGCTTGGTTGACGTTACTCGAGGACGAACGTGATTTTCAGGATCACCTTGTACCCGACTATCTTGCCGTTCACGATCTCCACTTCCTGATCCTTCACCCACGCGCCCTTGACGTTCTTCAGCGTCTGGTTGGCACGGTCGACGCCTTGCACGATGGCGTCTTCGAAGCTTTTCGTGCTGATGCTTGAAATCTCGGTGATGCGGGCGACGGTCATGGCGTCCGATCCTTGCGTGACGGCGGCCCGGCGGGCGCGCCCGTTAATGGGGTCAGTGTAAGTTATCAGCGGCCAGCTCGCCGCGTCATCCGTCATCCAACGGCATCGGACGGATAAATTACACTGACCCATTGCTAAAGCAGCGGGGCGTCGATCGGCCACAGCATCCACAATCGGCCGCGCTCGCGCATGCGACCCGCTTCGTCTTCGGCATCGCGTCCGCTCCCCCAGAAAAAATCCGCGCGCACTGCGCCGCGAATGGCGCCGCCGGTGTCCTGCGCAAGGACCAGCCGCTCGATCGGCGCGCCCGTCACCGGCGAGCGGGTTGCGATCCATACGGGCGCACCGAGCGGAATCGAACGCGCGTCGACGGCGATCGTGCGTCGTGCGAGGAGCGGGACGCCGAGCGAACCGTGCGGTCCATCGATGCGCGCGTCCAGCGTTCCCGGCAAAGGCGCGGGCAACTCGCGGAAGAACACATAGCTGGGATTCTCGTCGAGCAATGCGGGCACATCGGCGGGATGCGACTTCGCCCATTCGCGGATCGACTGCAGCGACGCTTGCGCAAGCGTCATCTCGCCGCGCGCGATCAGGACGTTCGCGATCGCGCGATACGGATGGCCGTTCTGATCGGCGTAGCCGAGCCGTAGCGTTCCGCCTTCGGCGAGCGCGATGCGCCCCGATCCCTGGATCTGCAGGAAGAAGGCGTCGAGCGGATCGGCGATCCATGCGATTGCCTTGCCGGCGAGCGGCGCGTGACCTTTCTCGATCTCGCCGCGAGGGGGATAGGGCACGACGCGGCGTCCTTCGAGACGTCCGCGCACGCGCTTTCCGGCGAGCTCCGGGTGCAGCGACGCGAGATCGACGACCACCAGATCGTCGGGCACGCCGTAAAGCGGCGTCCGGTAGCGATCGGTTCGCATTCGCGAACCTTCGAGCATCGGCTCGTAGTACCCGGTGACGAGACCGTCCACGTCGCCCGCAGTGGACGCGATGACGTATGGGCTAAAATGCGCGCGCAGATAGGCGCGCACTGCATTGTCGTCGCGACCGTCGACGAGCCGTGCGGCATCGCAGGGACGTTGCCAGATCGTTCGCGTTTTCGGAGCGGCGACGAGTGCGCGGCATCCGACGACAAGCGCGGGCCACGCGTCGCTCACCCGATCGTCGCCGAATCCGGGAAGGTCGGCCCACGTCACGCGCGTAAGCTTCGGCGGCAACGTTTCGGTCGCGGGAAGGCTGCGCTGATCCGATTGCGGCGGCGTCGTGCAAGCGGCTAACGCTGCGACGGCGAGGGGCGCCCCCACAAAGCGGCATCGCGCGAGGAAACCGACGATGCAGTGGATCATCCTCGAGATCGCGATCGCGCTGTTGCTGGGCCTCGGCATTGTCTGGTGGACGCTATCACCTGCGCGCAAGCGCGACCAGGCAGAAGAAAAGCGGGAGCGCGACGCGCGCGACGCATCGACGACGGACGACGACGATCAGTGAAGCGTGCGCGGAACGGACAGCGTGAACTGCGGAATCGTCACATCGAAAGGCCGGCCGTCCTCTGCCATCATTTGGTAGCTGCCCTTCATCGTGCCGACCGAGGTCGCAAGGCTCGCGCCGCTCGTGTACTCGAAGCTCTCGCCCGGCTTCAAAAGCGGCTGCTGGCCGACGACGCCCGCGCCCTTGACTTCCTGCACGCGCTGGTCGGCATCGACGATGATCCAATGACGCGAGATGAGCTGCGCGGCCACGGTGCCGGTGTTCGTCAGCCGGATCGTGTACGCGAACACGTACCGGTTGCGCTCCGGATCCGATTGCTCCGCAGCGAACTGCGCGCTCGACTCGACGGTGATTTCGTAACGCCTGCCCTCTTCCATGACCGGACCGATGCAAAAGGCGTCCGAAGATTTGGTGGATGGCGCAGCGTCCGTGTCGCGCCTCCTGCATCGAGGTGAAGATGACTACGAGCGATTATAGCCTTCGGCCAAAGCGTTTTCGGATTGCGGCGTCGCTCTTGTCCGCCGACTTCGCGCGCTTGGGCAACGAGGTGACAAGTGTTATCGAAGCCGGCGCGGATCTCGTGCACTTCGATGTGATGGACAACCATTACGTGCCGAACCTGACCGTCGGCCCACTGGTGTGCGAGGCGATCAAGCCGCATGCAAGCGTGCCGATCGATGTGCACCTGATGGTGCGGCCGGTCGACGCGCTGGTCGTCCAGTTCGCGAAGGCCGGCGCGACTTATGTCAGCTTTCATCCCGAAGCGTCCGAGCACGTCGATCGCACGATCGCGTTGATCCGCGATCACGGCTGCCGGCCCGGGCTCGTGCTGAATCCCGCCACGCCGGTGGGCTGGCTCGACTGGACGATCGACAAGCTGGACCTCGTGCTGGTGATGAGCGTCAATCCGGGATTCGGCGGACAGTCGTTCATCACGCAGGCGCTCGACAAGCTGCGCGTCGTGCGCGCGCTGGTCGACGGCGCGCAACAGCGGACGGGCCGTGAGATCCTGCTCGAGGTCGACGGCGGCGTCAAAGCGGACAACATCGCGACGATCGCGACGGCGGGCGCGGATACGTTCGTCGCAGGCAGCGCGATCTTCAAGAGCGACGATTACCGGACGACGATTGCGCAGATGCGCGCCGCCCTCGCGAAGACCGTGCATCGGTGATGGACCGCCGGTCATTCGACGTCGACGCGATCGCGCTCGACCTGGACGGCACGCTGCTGGACACGGCGCGCGACCTGGCGACCGCGATCGACGCGCTGCTCGCAGGAATCGCCCTGCCGGGCCTGTCGCTCGCGCAGGTGACAGCGTTGATCGGCAAGGGCATGGCCAACCTCGTCGGGCGGGCCGTGCAGGCGTCGGGAGGAACGTTCCCCGAAGATGCGGAACCCGGGCGCTTGCTCGCGCGCTATCAGGTCCGCACCGTCGTCGGCGGTGACGATGCCATCGCGAAGAAACCGGATGCCGCGCCGTTGCTATTGGTTGCACAGCTTTTGGGCGTCACGCCGGATCGTCTCCTTGTCGTCGGCGATTCGATCAACGATGCGCAGAGCGCGCGCGCGGCCGGCTGCCCCGTGCTGCTCGTCGACTACGGCTACGACGGCGGCACGCCGGTCGCAAGCATCGATTGCGACGGCATCATCGGCTCGATCGCCGAGCTGCGGGCGCTCTTGCGCAACCGCGTCGCGCAAGCATGATCGGCGAAGCGGAGTTCCGGGAACTCGCGCGCAAGGGCTACAACCGGATCCCGCTGGTGCTCGAGACGTTCGCCGATCTCGACACGCCGTTGTCACTCTATCTGAAGCTCGCGGCGCAGCCGTTCTCCTACCTGCTCGAATCGGTCGTCGGCGGCGAGCGCTTCGGTCGCTATTCATTCATCGGCGTTCCCGCACGCAAGCGTATCCGTGCGCATGGACGACGCATCGAGGTTCTCGATGCAGGCGGCGTCGTCGAGCACCACGACGGCAATCCGCTCGATTTCGTACGAAGCTTCCTGTCGCGCTTCAAGGCCGCACCGCTTCCCGGCCTGCCGCGCTTCGCCGGTGGCCTTGCCGGATGCTTCGGCTACGACACCGTGCGCCACATCGAGCCGCGACTCGCGGATACGGCGCCCTCGGGCCGTTCATCGCTTGACGGTATGCCGGACATCCTGCTGCTCGCGAGCGAAGAGCTCGCCGTCGTCGATAACCTCAAGGGGCGAATATCGCTGATCGTGTATGCGGATCCCGCCGTGCCGGACGCTTACGAGGACGCCGTCCGCAGAATCGAGTCGCTGCGCGAGACGCTGCGGGCGCCGGTACAGCTCCCCGAGGAAGCCGCCGCCGCATCGGGAGAAGCGCAGAGCGCGTTCGGTAAGAAGGCGTTCACGGAAGCCGTGCTGCGGGCGAAGGAATACATCGCCGCCGGCGACATCATGCAGGTCGTGCTGTCGCAACGATTGACGGTGCCGTTCTCGGCGAAACCGATCGCGCTGTACCGGGCGCTGCGCTCACTCAATCCGTCACCTTACATGTTCTATTACGACTTCGGCGACTTCCATGTCGTCGGCGCGTCGCCCGAAATCCTGGTGCGCAAGGAAGGAGCAACGGTTACCGTGCGCCCGATCGCGGGCACGCGCCCGCGCGGCGCGACGGGCGCCGAGGATGAGGTGCTCGCCCGCGAGCTGCTCGATGATGAAAAGGAGCGCGCCGAGCATGTGATGCTCCTCGACCTCGGGCGCAACGACGTGGGCCGCGTCGCCGTGCCCGGAAGCGTTCGCGTCACCGAGCAGATGGCGATCGAACGCTACTCGCATGTGATGCATATCGTCTCGGGCGTCGAGGGCACGCTGCGGCCGGGACTGTCCGCGCTCGACGTGTTGCGTGCCGCATTCCCCGCAGGCACCGTCAGCGGCGCGCCGAAAGTGCGCGCGATGGAAATCATCGACGAGCTGGAGCCGATCCGGCGCGGCGTCTACGCCGGAGCCGTGGGGTACCTGTCGTTCCACGACGATATGGATCTCGCCATCACCATTCGCACGGCGGTCATCCGCGACGGTCGTCTGCACGTGCAGGCCGGCGCCGGCATCGTTCACGACTCGGATCCGCAAAGCGAATGGGCCGAGACAGGCAACAAGGCGCAGGCGTTGCTGAAGGCCGCGGAGATCGCGCAACGCGGACTTGATCCGCCGCGGAAGTAAACCGATCTACGGATTCGTAGGCGTTTGTCCGACAGGGGCGGAGGTAATTGCCGCTGTCTTGCACTGGATGCGAGGGATATGCTTGTCATCCAGCGATCGCACCCGCATGTTCTCAAGCGAGCGAACGGCTTCGACCGAGGGAATTCCATGGACAAACTTGAACTTCGTGCGCTCGCACGCGCGACGGCACGCGACTCCGGCCTCCTAGAGCTCGGCGACGACGGCGCCGCGGATGCCGAACGTGGACGGCGGCGTATCAGCGTCGCGCCTCCGCCGATCGACGCGATCGACGATGCACGGGCCCGTGCCGCGTGCAAGCCGATGGGAAAGCTCGAATATCTGGTGCAGTCGGCCGAGGGCGGCGGGCGGCTGCGAACGCTCTACGTCATCGTGCCGGACGCCTCGTTGCGGCCGCACCTTCAACGGCTCGGATTCGAGATCGAAGACGGTTGTCGCGTGCTGCTCGATGCCGCGTCGCTCGTTCCGGTCGCCGTCCTGCGCATCGCACGCTCCACTGACGACGGTGCCGCGCCAGCGGTGCGACCGCCGTCGGCCGGATTCAACCCGTACTTCGAGATGCCGTCGAGCTAGCGCCTCACATGCAACACCATGCAAGCGAAGTCATGGGCAGCCGCGTGCGCATCGATTACTCGGTCGCGCTTCACTACGCCATTGCCGGCCCGTCCGATTTCATCTTCCTGATCCATCCGGCCCGTACGCCGCATCAGCGCGTGCTGTCCGAGACGCTCAATTTGTCGCCGGCGGTCGAGCACACGCTCGACACCGACGCGATAACCGGTAACCGGCTCCTGAAACTCAAGGCCGACGCCGGCACGCTCGACGTCAAGCTGGAGGCGCGCGTCGACGTGCACCACCATATGTCCGAGCCTGAGTACATCGGGGCGTTGTCGCCTGCGGATCTGCCCGGGACGACGCTGCACTACCTGCTCGCGAGCCGCTATTGCCAGACCGACCAGCTGCAGCAACGGGCGTGGCAGATGTTCGGGCATTTGCCTCGCGGCTACGCGCAGGTGAAGGCCGTTGCGGACTGGGTGCGGGAGAACATCACGTTCAAGATCGGGACGTCGCATCCCGGCACGTCGGCGATCGACACGCTCGACAACGGCTGCGGCGTGTGCCGCGATTTCGCGCACCTGATGATCGGACTTTGCCGCTCGCTCAACTACCCCGCGCGATTCACGACCGGCGTCGACTACGGCGCGGACCCTTCGCTCGGTCCGTCGGACTTCCACGCCTATGTCGAGGTGTATCTCGACCGCTGGTATCTGTTCGACGCGACGGGCATGTCGCCGACGACCGGTCTCATCCGCATCGCGACGGGGCAGGATGCAGCGGATGTGTCGTTCGCCACGATCTTTGGCCCGGTGCAGACCGGCATGCCGATCGTTGCGTTCAGCGCCGTCGAAGATGCGAGTGCCGGGATCTCGGTGCCGCGTCCGACGTCGCTCGCGGTCAGCACCGCCGTCATCTGACGGCCACTCCGCATCGGGAGTCAACGCCCTCTTTGTAGGACATCCCGCGCCCAGCGGTGACGCGCGTGCGTCAGCGGTTTCGGGCGGAAGCCGACAGCGCCGACCAGCCGCATTTCCGACAATCCCCTATCGGCTAAAACACAGCCGGCAGTGACGGAGGAAGCGATGGGACTCACCGACGGTCATACCGACAAGGAATACGGCGAAGGCAACTACGAAGGCGCGCGTCAGTACAACAAGGCAACGAAGAAGTTCGTCGAGTCCGGTCGCGTCGAACAGGCAGCCCGCGACGCCGAGCCAAGCGACGTCAAGGAAGCGCGCGAGATGGCCGACGCGGAAGCGGAAGGCAAGCGTCGCGCAAAGGAAGAGGATCCGGCGTTGACGCGCGGCGACAACCGCAGTCGCAGCGACGAATCGACCGGCAAGCCGGTCACGGAGCGCAGCGCGTCCGAAACGCAAACCCCCAAACCCGGGCACGGAGTGAAGTGATCATGCGCACGCACAGCGGATTGGCATCGATAAGCAGGTGGCCGAGCTTTCCGCTGCTCGACGCCAGCGACCTTCCGGGCGCAGAAGACTGGTCGGTCATCGAGTCATTGCATTTCGACGACTCGCACGATGCCGACGACGACTGCTACGCAAACCTCTGCGTGAACAGCGACTTCAGCGAATGAACTGACGCGGCAGTAGCCGGAGAACCAAGATGATCACGCTTGCGGCCTCGATGCTCGACGTTCCCAATTTGACCAACGGTGCCGCCTCGATCGGCGAAACGCTATTCCTCGCGATCGGCGCGCTCGTCGTCACGTTCGTGATCTACGGGCTCACCAAGCACCGCCAGGCGTAACGTTCGCTTGGGTTGGTCCGCGGCCGCAGCTAGGACCGGGGATCGCCAGACACGTTTGCGGCCCGGGGCTTCGTCGGGCCGCTTTCACGTGTTACCTTAGTCGGATGCGGTGTCGCACCGACATTCGATCGTCGCTGACCCAGCGCTTCCGTCGATGGCGCTGATTCGTCCTTGCGTTGCACAGTTGCCGACCCCACGGGCCGGCGCTCGTGCGAGCGTTCAATCGCATTGCGAGACGAGTCATGCTGCTGATGATCGACAACTACGACAGCTTCACCTACAACCTCGTGCAGTATTTGAGCGAGCTCGGCGCCGATGTGCTCGTGCATCGCAACGACGCGCTGACGCTCGATCAGATCGAGGCCTGGTCGCCTTCGCACATCGTCGTCTCGCCCGGTCCGTGCACGCCGCGTGACGCGGGCGTCTCGGTGCCGCTGATCCGGCGCTTCGCCGGCAAGATTCCGATTCTCGGCGTGTGCCTTGGCCATCAGGCGATCGGCGATGCTTTCGGCGGTGACATCGTGCGCGCCGCGCGCGTGATGCACGGGAAGCTCGACGCCGTTCGTCACGACGGCAAAGGGGTCTTCGCCGGAGTTCCGACGCCGGTGACAGTCACGCGGTATCACTCGCTGGCTATCGCTCCGCAAAGCGTCCCGTCGTGCCTCGAAGTGACGGCGCGCACCGATGATGGCGAGATCATGGGCGTGCGCCATCGCGATTGCGCGGTCGAGGGCGTACAGTTCCATCCCGAAGCGATCCTGACCGAGCACGGCCACAAGATGCTCGCCAATTTCCTGAGCGCGCGGGCGTAGGGCGCACGCGCCATCAGAGGGGAAGTCGGTTATGCAACTCACGCTATCCGAGGCCGTGCAGCGCACGGTCGAGCATCGCGAGATCTTTCACGACGAGATGCTGACGCTGGTGCGCCGGATCATGAGCGGCGAAGCGTCGCCGGTCATGATCGCCGCGCTGCTCGTGGGGCTGCGCGTCAAGAAGGAAACGATCGGCGAAATCGCCGCGGCGGCGCAGGTCATGCGCGAGTTCGCGACGAAGGTCAACGTGCCGGACACCGATCGGCTGCTCGACATCGTGGGAACCGGTGGTGATGCGTCGCACACGTTCAACATCTCTACGGCGGCGATGTTCGTCGTCGCTGCAGCGGGGGCGCGCGTCGCGAAGCACGGGAATCGGTCGGTGTCGTCGAAGTCGGGAAGCGCGGATGTGCTCGAAGCGCTGGGCGCCGACATCCAGCTTGCGCCCGAGCAGGTGGCCACGTGCATCGGAGAAACTGGCGTCGGCTTCATGTTCGCGCCGCTGCATCACGGCGCGATGAAGCATGCCGCGCCGGTGCGCAAGGAGCTCGGCATCCGGACGATCTTCAACATCCTGGGCCCGCTCACCAATCCCGCCGGCGCCGCGAACCAGTTGCTCGGCGTCTTTCATCCGGACCTCGTCGGCATCCAGGTGCGCGTGTTGCAGCGGCTGGGCAGCAAGCATGTCCTCGTCGTCTATGGCAAGGACGGTATGGACGAGGTGTCGCTCGGCGCCGCGACGATGGTCGGCGAGCTGCTCGACGGCCAAGTCCGCGAATACGAGATCCATCCCGAGGACTTCGGCATGCGGATGGTCAGCAACCGGGGGCTCAAGGTCGAGGACGCGCGGCAATCGAAGGCGATGCTGATCGAGGCGCTTGACAACGTCGACGGCACGCCGCGCGACATCGTGCTTTTGAACGCAGGCACCGCGCTCTACGCGGCGAACGAAGCGGCGTCGATCAAGGAGGGCATCGAGCGCGCGCGCGAAGCCGTCGCAAGCGGCGCCGCGCGCCGCAAGCTGGACACGTTCGTCGCCGTCACGCAGAAGCTCAAAACAAACCGTTGAACCGGCGACGATGAGCGACGTCCTGCAGCGGATCCTCGCGACGAAGGCCGAGGAAATCAGCGCGGCGAAAGAGACGCGTCCTTTGGCGGACGTCGACAAAGAGGCGCGCGCGATGCCGCCGGCACGCGACTTCGCAGCATCGTTACGCGCGAAGATCGGCGCGGAGCGCCCGGCCGTCATCGCCGAGATCAAGAAGGCAAGCCCGAGCAAGGGCGTGCTGCGCGAGGATTTCGATCCGGCGGCGATCGCGCAAAGCTACGAGCGGGCGGGTGCCGCTGCATTGTCGGTTCTGACCGATCGAAGCTTCTTCCAGGGTTCGCCCGACTACCTCGTGGCGTCACGCAACGCCTGCTCGCTGCCGGTGTTGCGCAAGGAATTCATCATCGACGACTACCAGGTGGCCGAGTCGCGCGTGCTGGGTGCCGATGCGATTCTGTTGATCGTGTCGGCGCTCGACGATGCAGAGCTTCAGGATCTCGAAGGCTGTGCCGTCGACTATGGGCTGGCGGTGCTGGTCGAGGTGCACGATGGCCGCGAGCTCGACCGTGCGCTGAAACTGAAAACGCCGCTTCTGGGTATCAACAACCGCAACCTGCGAGACTTCACGGTTTCGCTCAATACGACGATCGCTTTGCTTTCGCGCATTCCGTCCGACCGGCTCGTCATCACTGAAAGCGGCATCCTGGCGCGCCGCGACGTCGCGCAGATGCGGCGCCATGGCGTCCATGCGTTTCTCGTCGGCGAGGCTTTCATGCGAGCGCCGGATCCCGGCAAGGCGCTCTCGGCTCTGTTCGACTGAGAGACGACGGCGTGTCGGACATCGCTCTCGCCGGCGTAAGCAAGCATTGGCGCACGGCGCAGGGCGTTGTCCATGCCGTCGATGATCTGCATTTCTCGCTCGACGCCGGCACGCTCAACGTTCTGCTCGGTCCGTCGGGCTGCGGCAAGTCGACGACGCTGCGCCTGATCGCCGGTCTGGAATCGGCCGACGGCGGCACGATCACGATCAGCGGCCGCGATGTCACACGGCTGCCTCCGGCGCAGCGGAACATCGCGATGGTATTCCAGTCGTACGCGCTGTTTCCACATCTGTCGGTTGCCGAGAACATCGTCTTCGGGCTTCGCGTCCGCAACGTCGGCGTGAGGGAACGCACGGAACGGTTGCGGCGCGTGGCGGATCTGCTTGGCCTCGAGGCATTGCTTGCGCGGAAGCCGTCGCAACTGTCTGGCGGTCAACAACAGCGCGTGGCGCTCGGGCGCGCGATCATCAACGAGGCGCCGGTCTGCCTGATGGACGAGCCGCTCAGCAATCTCGACGCGAAGCTTCGCGCGGAGATGCGCGGCGAGATCCGCGCGCTGCAGCGCAAGCTCGGCATAACGATGGTCTACGTCACGCACGACCAGATCGAAGCGATGTCGATGGCCGACCGGGTGATCCTGCTCAACGCCGGACGCATCGAGCAGAACGGGCCGCCTGCCGAGCTGTATGACGAGCCGGGGAACACGTTCGTCGCGCGCTTCATCGGCATGCCCCCGATGAACCTGTTCGCGCTCGTCCCGCACGACGGCGGCGCAGCGATCGACGGGACCGGTGGGCCGCCGCTGCTGCCGCGCGAGTGCGCCGGCGGCGTACTTGGTGTCCGTCCCGAGCACATCGCCCTGCGGCAAGATGACGGTCTTGCCGCGACCGTCGAGGCAGTGGAGTATCTCGGCGGCGACTCGCTCGTTGCGTGCCGGGTCGGCATGGTCGTCGCGTCGGTTCGCACGCAGGGTGTGGTGGCATTCACGCGCGGCGATCCGGTGCGGCTTTCGTGGGCCGGCGGCGCGCAGCATTATTTCGACGCGTCGGGCGTGAAACGCCCGTTGCCAGTGGAACAGCGTTCCACGATGTTTGCATAACACTCGACATCAGAGAGGAGGAGTCATGCGGTTCATCGGATGGTTGAAGTCGCTTGTGGGTTTCGCGTGCGCGACGATGACGGCGACGACGCTCGCACAGGCGCCGGTCGAGATCTCGTTCTTCTATCCGGTCGCCGTGGGCGGGCCGATCACGAAGATCATCGACGGCTACGCGGCCGAGTTCGAGAAGGAGAACCCCGGCATCAAGGTCAAGCCGATCTATTCGGGCAGCTACCAGGACTCGATCACGAAGGCGCTGACGGCGATGAAGACCGGCGATCCGCCGGTCATGTCGATCCTCCTGTCGACCGACATGTACACGCTCGTCGACGAGGACGCGATCGTGCCGT
Organism: Casimicrobiaceae bacterium; assembly: GCA_035536655.1. GTDB lineage: Bacteria > Pseudomonadota > Gammaproteobacteria > Burkholderiales > Casimicrobiaceae > VBCG01. The sequence continues at coordinate 13,728 of DATLNR010000088.1, read as the reverse complement.
TCGACGAGTTCATCAAGACGAACGAAGACCGGGCGTGGCTCAAGAGCTTCTATCCGGCATTCATGGAGAACAGCCAGACCGGCGGCAAGACGTGGGGGATCCCGTTCCAGCGCTCGACGATCGTCCTGTACTGGAACAAGGACATGTTCAAGGAAGCGGGCCTCGATCCGAACCGGCCGCCGGCCAACTGGAGCGAGCAGCTGCAATACGCGCAGAAGCTGACGAAGCGCGATGCTTCCGGCAACGTCACGCAATGGGGGTTGCAGATTCCGTCGTCCGGCTTTCCGTACTGGCTGTTCCAGGCGCTCGCCATCCAGAACGGCGTCAACCTGATGAACGCCGCCGGCACCGAGGCCTACTACGACCGGCCCGAAGTGACCCAGGCGCTGTCGTACTGGGTCGATCTCGCCCGCAAGCACAAGGTGCATCCCGAAGGCATCGTCGAGTGGGGCACGACGCCGCGCGATTTCTTCGAGCGCAAGATGGCGATGATGTGGACGACGACCGGCAACCTGACGAACGTCAAGAACAACGCGAAGTTCGACTTCGGCGTCGCGATGTTGCCGGCGGGAAAGCAGCGCGGCAGCCCGACCGGCGGCGGCAACTTCTACATCTTCAAGAAATCGTCGCCGGCGCAACGGGAGGCGGCAATGAAGTTCGTCAAGTGGGCGACGCAGCCGGCACGTGCGGCGCAATGGGGCATCGATACCGGATACGTCGCCGTCTCGCCGGCTGCTTTCGAGACGCCGCAGATGAAGAAGTACGTTGCGGAGTTTCCGCCCGCCGCTGTGGCCCGCGATCAGTTGCCGTTCGCGAAGGCCGAGCTGTCGACGCATGACAACCAGCGCGTCACGAAGGCGTTGAACGACGGCCTGCAGGCAGCGCTGACCGGCACGAAGACGCCGGAGCAGGCGATGCGGGATGCGCAGCGGGAGGCGGACCGTTTGTTGAAGTCGTATAAGTAAACAAGAACCTAGGAGCCCCATATCGCCCCCGGTCGGATTGACCGGGGGCGACTTTGTAATGACAAGAGCAATGCAATGGACGTATGGCTGGCTGCTGTTGCTGCCGGCGCTCGCGTTGCTCTTCCTTTTTACGCACTACCCCGCCGTCGCGAACCTCTGGCACAGCTTCTATTCGACGCCGAAGGGCTCGCGGCCGGCGCGCTTCGTCGGGCTCGACAATTACCGGGCGCTCGTCGACGATCCGATCTTCTGGCAGGTGCTGGGCAACAACCTGTGGTACGCGATCGGCACGATTCCGTTGTCGATCGTCATCGCGCTCGTCATGGCGGTGTGGGTCAACGATCGACTCGCCGGCCGCGGATGGGTAAGGCTTGCGTACTTCACACCGACGGTGCTGCCGATGATCGCGGTGGCGAACATCTGGCTCTTCTTCTTTACGCCGGAGTACGGCCTGCTCGAGCAGGTGGTGAAAGCGCTCGGTTTTGCGAGTCACAACTGGCTCGGCAGCCAGTCGACGGCGCTACCCGCGCTGATGGCGGTGACCGTGTGGAAGGAGGCGGGGTTCTTCATGATTTTCTACCTTGCCGCGCTGCAGTCGATGTCGCCTTCGCTCGCCGAGGCCGCAGCCATCGAAGGAGCTTCGCGCTGGACGTTCTTCCGCCGCATCACGTTTCCGTTGCTGATGCCGACGACGCTGTTCGTGCTGGTCAATGCGGTGATCAACGCATTCCGCCTCGTCGATCACATCGTCGTGATGACGCGCGGCGGCCCCGACAATGCGACGACGCTTCTGCTCTACTACATCTTCGAGGTCGGCTTCCGGTTCTGGGATTCGGCGTACGCGGCCACGTTGACGATGGTGCTGCTGGTCATCCTGGCGAGCCTGGCGCTGGTGCAGTTCTTCCTGCTGGATCGGCGCGTTCACTATCAGTAGCGCGATGACGACGCTCGCGAACCCGTACGCCCGGCAAGGCTTCGGCAAGATCCTCGAAACCGTCGCGGCGTGGCTCCTTGCCGTGTTGTGGATCCTGCCGCTGCTCTTTGCGATGTGGACGGCGTTTCACCCCGCGGAGTTTTCCACGCGATTCGTGCCCGGCGCGCCACTGACGCTCGAGAATTTCCGCAACGCGTGGGCGGCGGCGCCGTTCGCGCGTTACTTCGTCAACACGCTTCTGCTCGTGACGATGGTGCTTGCCGCGCAGCTCGTCCTCGTGACGCTTGCTGCGTATGCGTTCGCGCGCTTCGAGTTTCCCGGCCGCAACCTGCTGTTCGCGCTCGTGCTCGTCCAGCTGATGGTGACGCCGGACGTGCTGTTGGTCGAGAACTATCGGACGATGACGCAGTTGCGATTGAAGGACACGATCCTCGCCATCGGACTGCCCTACTTCGCGAGCGCGTTCGGCATCTTTCTTTTGCGCCAGACGTTCAAGACCGTCCCGCGCGAGCTCGACGAGGCCGCGCGCGTCGAAGGCTGCTCGCCGCTCGTGACGCTGTGGAAGGTCTACGTTCCGCTCGCGCGACCGACCTATCTGGCATACGCGCTCGTGTCGGTCTCATACCACTGGAACAACTTCCTCTGGCCGCTGATCATTACGAACTCCGTCGAGTCGCGACCGGTCACCGTCGGCCTTCAGGTATTCTCCGCGACCGATCAGGGAATCGACTGGTCGATCATCAACGCGGCCACGCTCTTGTCCACGGCGCCGCTCCTGATCGCTTTTCTCCTGTTCCAGCGACAGTTCGTCCAATCGTTCATGCGGGCAGGCATTCGATGAAGATCCTGAGCTGGAACGTGCAGTGGTGTCGCGGCATCGACGGCCGCGTCGATCCCGAACGCATCGTGCGCGAGGCGAAGCGCTTTGCCGACTTCGACGTCCTCTGCCTGCAGGAGATTGCGGACAACTATCCGGCGCCGCGGCTCGCCGGCAACGATGCGAGCGATCAGTTTGCGACGGTGTCGAAGCTGCTGCCCGAATTCACCGTGGTCAGCGGCGTCGCCGTCGACCAGCCCGCCGGTGGGGAGGGCCGCAGGCGGTTCGGCAACATGATTCTCTCTCGCCTGCCCGTCCGGCAGGCGTATCGGTGGCTGCTGCCCTTTCCGCACGAGCCCGGCAAGCCGGGCATGCCGCGAATCGCCGTCGAGGCTGTCGTCACTGCGCCGTTCGGCGATGTGCGCGTCGTCACGACGCACCTCGAGTGGTACTCGATAGTGCAGCGCTCGGCGCAGGTCGAGGCGCTGCGTCGCATCTACGCCGACGGCTATGCGCACGCGCGCGCGTCGGAAGTGACGATGCGCGAGGAGGGCGGGCCGTTCGAAACGTTCCTGCGGCCGAAGGCGACGGTGATCTGCGGCGACTTCAATCTCGAGCATGTGAGCGAGCTGCACGCTCGCATCGTCGCGCCGTTCGAGGACGACACGCCCGCGCTGGTCAACGCATGGGACCTGCTCCATCCCGGCAAGCCTTATCCGGCGACGTTCTGCATCTACAATCGCATGGGCAACCACGGTCAGCTGCATTGCGACTTCTACTTCGCCAGTCCCGAGGCCGCATCTCGCATCGAGGGCTTTGCCGTCGACCAGCAAACGCAGGCGTCCGATCACCAGCCGATCGTTCTCACGCTGCGTTGACGTCGGGCAGCGGCCGTCCATGAGCGAACGCGCGTTTCGCCAGATCGCTGGCGCCGATCGACCCGCCGTCCTGTTCGTCGTGCATGGCTGGGGCGGAGGCATCCGTCGCCACGTCGACGATCTCGCCGCGCTGATCTCGCAGGACGTCAATGTGCTGCTGCTCGAGCCGCACGACGCGGACGTGGCGAGGCTTCGCGTGCACGGCACGAACGACGTTGCATGGTTCCGCTTGCCCACAGAACTTGGCCTGCTTGCTGACTTCCTTCACGCGCTCAACGTCGCAAGGATCCATTTCCATCACGTGCGCGGGCTGCCGCAAGCGGTGCTTGATCTGCCGCTGGCAGCGTCGCTGCCCTATGACGTCACGTTGCACGATTACCTGACGATCTGCCCGCAGCTGCATCTCGTCGACGCGCAAGGACGCTATTGCGGCGAGCCGCCCGAGCATGGCTGCGCTCTCTGCCTCGCGCAACGTCCTGCGCCGTGGCCGCTCGACATCATGCAATGGCGTGCGCGTTTCGGCGCGTTGCTGCGAGCCGCCGATCGCGTCATCGCGCCATCCGAAGACGTTGCCGCGCGGATTCATCGCTACGCGCCGGACTTGCGCATCGACGTGTGGCCTCATCCCGAATCGCCGATCGTGCTTCCGACGTTGTGGCGCGTGGCGACGCTCGGTGCACTGAGCGCGGAGAAGGGTTTGCATGTCGTGACGGCGTGCGCGATCGACGCGCACGAGCGCGACCTTCCGCTTTCCTACCGCGTGATCGGCGCGATTGCGGCGCCGCTTCCGGCTCTGCCGATGTGGCGCCTGTCGCGAAGTGGCGAATACGCCGAAGCGGAGCTTTCCGGACTGCTCGCCGCGGAGCGACCCGATGTGCTGTGGTTCCCCGCGCAAGTGCCGGAGACGTACGCTTACACATTGTCGGTCGCGATTGCGAGCGGCGTGCCGATCGTTGCATCGCAGCTCGGCGCGCTGGTTTCGCGACTGACCGGCCACCCGAACGCACGCTTCGTGCCGTGGAACGCATCGGCCGGGCAGTGGAACGATGTCCTGTTGTCGTTGGCTCCGCACGAAAGACAAGACGCTGACACGATCGAACCACGCTCGTCCACTGCGGTTTACCGCACGCGTTACCTTGCCGCGGTCGATCGCCGCCGTCGATCCGCGCCGTGGCCGGCGCTCACCAGCCGACACTTGGCCGAGCGCAACTCGGACGATACGCAGGCGCTTTCGCTGACTGATCTGTTCGAGTCCGGCGTGACCGGCGGCAAGAGCGAGGCGCGAGCGCAACTTGCTCGCCGGGCCGCAGAAGCGGATCGCGAGATTCCCGAGCTTCGATCGCGCAACGACGCGTTGGCCGCCGCGTTGACGAGCGCAGAGGAGGACACGGCACTCGCCCGCCAGCGCATCGACGAGCTCGAAACGTCCACGACGTGGCGCATGACCGCACCGGTGCGCGCGCTGGCGCAGGGCGCGAAGCATTCCGTTGCGACGACGCGCTCGGGGCTTTCGGCGCTGCGCCGATTGCCGCAGAACACTTCGCTCATCGTAACGCTTCTGCGGGACGAAGGCCCGAGAGCCGTCGGCGCCCGCGTCGCTCGCAAGTTGAAAGGCGGTCATCGCTTCGTTCCGAGGCGCAGGCTGGCGTACATGCAAGCCCAGGCGATCGAGCCGCTGGCGTTCATGCCGGCGCCATCGCCACGCGTTACGATCGTCGTTCCGGTCTTCGGCAAGCCGCTGCTGACGTTCACGTGCCTCAAGAGCGTGCACGAACACACGCAGCCCGGCAGCGTCGAGGTCATCGTCGTCGACGACGCATCGCCCGAGCCGATGGTGGATGCGCTCTTCGCCGTGACCGGCGTGCGGTTCGCCCGAAACGTCGAGAACCTCGGATTCGTCGCGAGCTGCAATCGCGGCGCAGAGCTTGCGCGTGGCGAGTACGTGGTGCTGTTGAACAACGACACGATCGTGACGCACGGCTGGCTGGATGCGTTGCTCGACGTGTTCACGCGACGGGCGGACGCGGGCCTCGCCGGCGCGAAGCTCGTCTATCCCGACGGGCGTTTGCAGGAGGCGGGCGGTATCGTCTGGAAGGACGGCTCCGCATGGAACGTCGGCCGCGACGACGATCCCGACCGGCCCGAGTACAACTACCTGCGCGAGGCGGACTATTGTTCGGGCGCATGCCTGATCGTGCCGCGCTCGCTGTTCGCCGCGGTGGGCGGCTTCGATCGAACGTACGCTCCAGCGTATTACGAAGACACCGACCTCGCATTCGCCGTTCGCGCGCAGGGCCGCCGCGTCTACTATCAGCCGGCCGCGCAGATCGTCCACTTCGAAGGGCAGACGTCGGGAACCGACGTCGGATCCGGCGTAAAGCGACATCAAGCGACGAACCGGCTCAAGTTCCGGGAGAAGTGGCAACAGTCGCTGGCCAACCATCGCGCGAACGGCGTTCGCCCCGACCTGGAGCGCGATCGCAGCGCGATCCGCCGCGTGCTGTTCGTCGATGCGTGCATGCTGACGCCAGATCAGGATTCCGGGTCGATGCGCACGCTCGCGCTGCTCGAGCTGATGGTCGAGCAAGGATCGAAGGTGACGTTCGTTGCCGACAATCTCGAGCATCGACAACCGTACGTCGGTGACCTGCAGCAGCGCGGCATCGAAGTCGTCTTCTCCCCCTACACGCGGTCCGTCGGCGAGCTCATCGAACAGCGCGGGCGCGAATTCGACATCGTCGTCCTGGCGCGTCATTACGTGGCCGTCCGGCACATCGACACGGCCCGCAAGTTCGCGCCGCAGGCGCTCGTGGTCTTCGATACGGTCGACCTCCACTTCCTGCGGGCCGAGCGACTGGCAGCGCTCGAAGCGAGTGTGGCCGCAAAGGCGTCGGCGGCTGCACGCCGTGCTGAGGAACTGGCGCTGATCGAGCGGGTCGACGTCACGCTCGTCGTGTCGCCGGCCGAACGAGAAGTCCTCGCCGACGCGGCCCCGCGCGCAACGGTTCGCTTGCTGTCGAACATCCACGATGCCATGCCCGGCGGCAAGCCGTTCGAGGTGCGCGAGGGACTCGTGTTCATCGGCGGCTTCCAGCACCCGCCGAACACCGATGCCGTGCTCTGGTACGCGCGCGACGTGCTTCCGCTCGTTCGGAAGCGTTTGCCGAACGTCAAGACGTACATTGTCGGCAGCCGGGCGCCGTCGACGATTCGTGCGCTCGCAGCTGACGATTTCATCGTGACCGGCTATGTACGCGATGTCGCGCCGTTCTTCACCGGTTGCCGACTATCGATTGCGCCGTTGCGTTACGGCGCCGGCGTCAAGGGCAAGGTGAATCTCGCGATGAGCTACGGCTTGCCGGTGGTCGCTACCACGGCAGCCGTCGAGGGTATGCATCTGGTTCCGGGCGACGATGTCATGCTCGCCGATGATGCGCATTCGTTCGCTGATGCGATCGCGCGGCTCTACGAAGACGAGTCGCTGTGGAGAAAGCTGTCGTCGCGTGGCCGCGACAACGTCGAACGTTACTTCTCGCGCCGCGTTGCGAACGAGGCCCTGCGCGACCTGTTCGAGCTCGCTCGCACAAGACCCGTTAGCGGCGCCTGAAAAGAAGGTCGTGGACGGCGTGTCCGAGGCGCATGCCACGCACCTCGAAGCGCGTCGGCGGTCGCCACGAAGGCCGCGGCGCAAAGCCTTGCGCGGTGTTTGCGAGCAGCGGCTCGCAGGAGAGCGTCGACAGCATTTGCTCGGCGTAATCCTTCCAATCGGTCGCCGCATGGAGGTAGCCGCCCGGCTCGAGACGCTGTGCAAGCGCATGCGCGAAAGCGGGTGTCACGAGCCTGCGTTTGTGGTGCCGCTTCTTCGGCCACGGGTCCGGAAAGTAGACGTGGATGCCGGCTAGCGAGCCGCGACGAATCATCGTCGCCACCACCTCGACGGCGTCATGCCGAATGATGCGGACGTTGTCGAGCGCGCTGTCGGCGATGCGGTTCAGCAAAGCCCCCACACCCGGTCCGTGCACGTCGACCGCCACAAAGTCGTGGTCGGGTCGAGCGCGCGCGATCGCGGCCGTCGTCTCACCCATGCCGAATCCGATTTCGAGCACGACGGGAGCCACGCGACCGAAGCATCGTTCGTAGTCGAGAACTCGATCGTTGAACGCGATCCCGAAGCGCGGCCACAGCGCGTCGAGCGCACGCTGCTGCGCCGGCGACATGCGGCCCTGTCGCAACACGAAGCTGCGGATCGGCCGCATGCGCGGCGGACGCGACGACGCCGGCGTCACCGGAGCGTCGGTCGCCATCGTGTTGCGCGCTCAGCGGGCGAGCCAGCCCGCGTCGCCGATGCGCCGGGTCAGCGTGCGGCTTTCGCTCGAGCTCGCCGCGGTGTAATCGACGACGAGCGTGTCCGCATCCTTCCAGCGGACGGCTGCGTCGGTCCACGGTTCCGCGGGCCGCCACTCGAGCTCGCGGCGCACACCGTCACGCGTCACGCGCCAGACGGCAAGCTTGTTCTCACAACGTTCCGAGCAGAAATCCGCCGTCGCGATGCGCTGGCGATCGGGCGACACGATCGGCTCGGCCGGCAGTGTCGTCTGGCGTCCGGTGTTCCGCTGCAACAGCACGAACGCCGAATCGTCGTCGCGCGTCGTCAGCAGCACGGTTGCGTTGATCTCGTTCACGTGATCCCACAATGCGAACGTCGTGCCGCCGGCCGCCGTCTCGACATCGGTGAAGGTTGCGTTGCCGGATGGGAGCAACGTGATGCGAAGCGTGTTGCCGTCGCGCACGGCTAGGCCCGGCAGCCGCTTCATTTGCGCAGTTTCGACAAGGCGACCGCAGTGCGCGACACCCTCCGCTTCGCCGCAAAGCTTGGCAACCTCTTCGCTCGTCATCGGCGCAGCGATCGCGAGGGATGCGGCGAGCCAGGTCGTCGATAGAAGCGCCCCGTGCGCGGGCCTCATGCGATCGCGCCGCTCGTTGGCGAGCTCGGCGATGCCGCATAGAGCTTGCGCGGCATGCGGCCGGCGAGAAACGCCTCGCGACCCGCCTCGACGGCGAGCTTCATCGCGCGCGCCATGCGCACCGGCTCCTGCGCGGCCGCGATCGCCGTGTTCATCAGCACGCCGTCGCAACCCAGCTCCATCGCAATCGCTGCGTCGGATGCGGTGCCAACGCCTGCGTCGACGAGCACCGGTACCTTCGCCTGGTCGAGGATGAGTCGAAGGTTCCATGGATTGACGATCCCCATGCCGGACCCGATCAGCGAAGCGAGCGGCATGATGGCTACGCAGCCGATGGCCTCGAGCTCGCGCGCCACGATCGGATCATCCGACGTGTAGACCATGACGTCGAAACCTTCGGCAACCAGCGTCTCGGCGGCCTTCAACGTCTGGCGCACATCGGGGTACAGCGTCGTGGCGTCGCCCAACACTTCGAGCTTGACGAGCCGGTGATCGTCAAGCAACTCGCGCGCGAGCCTGAGCGTTCGAACTGCATCGTCGGCGGTATAGCAACCGGCGCTGTTGGGCAGGTAGGTGAACTGCGCCTGCGGCAACGAGTCGAGGAGCGAAGGCGCGTTCGCGTCCTGACCGATGTTCGTGCGGCGGATCGCGACGGTGACGATCTCGGCTCCCGATGCGTCGATCGCGGCGCGCGTCTGCGCGAAATCGCGGTACTTGCCCGTTCCGACGAGAAGGCGGGACGTGTAAGTCCGCCCGGCGAGTTGCCAGCTCCCGACAGCGGACGCCAGCGGTTCATGGGGCGCGTTCATCCCGCAATTTTACGCCGTGCGCGCGTTCTATCCCCCGCCGACGGCGCGGACGATCTCGACTCGATCGCCCGCTTCGAGCTCCACATCGGCGTAGCGACTGCGCGGCACGATCTCGCCGTTGCGCTCGACTGCGATCCGCTTGCCCAGAAATTCGAGATCACGCAGCAGCGATTGCACGCGCGTTCCCGCGGTGACGTCACGCTGCACGCCGTTGACGCGGATACTGATCGTCACCGCGTTCACGGCCCGTTCCGATAGCGCCGCATCGCTTCACGCAACACCGTCATCTGCACATCGAAGCGGGTGCACGCGTCGCAGGCGGCGAGATGCCATCGCAGCCGAAGGCGCTCGAACGGCGTGACCGGACGATCGGCGAGCTGCGAGATGAGCCGCGTCGCATTTCGGCAATCGAGCCAGTGACCGACAAGTCGTATGACGGGTTGGATCACGTACGTAGCGCTCGTGCGTCGCCAGCCCCGGAAAACCAGTTCTGCTCGAGGCATTGGCGAAGGGCCACGCGGGCACGATAGAGAATCACCCAGAGGTTATTCGGCGTGATGTGCAATTCCTTACAGATCTCGTCCGTTGCGAGCTCGAGCACTTCGCGCATGACGAAGACGCGGGCGGTGTTCGCCGGCAGCTTGTCGAGGCAGAGCTCGACGACGTCGAAGAACTGGCGGCGGGACAGCGCGGTCTCCGGGTCGCCCCAATCGGCCGGCGCTTCCGCCCACGCGCCGTTGTGCTTGAACAGCGCCTCGACGTCCTCCAGATCCGTTTCTTCCGCCAGCGACGCCTCGAACACCGGCTCGCGCTGCCGCCGGCGGATCACGTCGACGATCTTGTGTTTCAGGATGCCGGTGAGCCACGTTCGCACGCTCGACCGTCGATCGAAGCGTTCCTGACCGACGAGCGCCGCGAGCAGCGTCTCCTGCACAACATCCTCGGCCGTGTCGGCGTCGCGAAGCTGCAAGTGCGCAACGCGCAGGAGGTAGCTCCGATGCGTCTGTATTTCTGCCGCGATATCGATGGACACGGGAGAGGCCGGCTCGTGCGGCGCCGATGGTACCCCACGTCGGAGTGCGGGGCTCAACGGCGATCGCCGGTACAATTTCCGAGCTTCGGGAAGCCTGCATCGAGCGCCGCTCTCCGTCGCTCGGCAACGTCGTGCATCCCGGCGCGCCGCGTGCCCCCCACCCGGTGCCCTGATCGACATGCCCGCTCAACTGTTTCAGCTGGTGCTCGCAGGTCTCGCGTTCGCCGCGCCAATACAGGCGTCAGCTGCCGCGAGTTCGATTGATGGCCGCACGCTGGGATGGGTATGGGCGATACCGTTCGTCGGTATATTGCTGTCCGTAGCGCTGCTGCCGCTGCTGAAGCCTGCGTTCTGGGCGCGACGCTTCAAGTGGGTCAGTCTGTTCTGGGCGCTCGCCTTCGCGCTGCCGGCAGCGTTCGCGTTCGGCGCCGGCACGACGTTCGATGCGCTCGTGCACACGGCGCTGCTCGAATACTTTCCGTTCATTCTTCTGCTGTTCACGCTGTTCGTCGTCGCCGGCGGAATCCTGGTCACCGGAAATCTGATCGGCACTGCGGGGACGAACACGTCGATGCTCGCGTTCGGCACGGGGATAGCGAGCCTCATCGGTACGACCGGCGCATCGATGATTCTCATCCGACCAATGATCCGCGCCAACGCCGACCGCCGGCATAACGTGCACGTGTTCATGTTCTTCATCTTCCTCGTATCGAACATTGGTGGATCGCTGACGCCGCTCGGAGACCCTCCGCTGTTCCTGGGCTTCCTCAAGGGCGTCGGTTTCCTGTGGACGGTGCAGTCCATGTTCTGGCCGATGATGTTGACCAGTGCCGCCCTTCTCGTTGTCTTCTATCTGCTGGATCGCCATATGTGGTCGCGCGAAAGCGAGCCGCCGATCAGGAGCGATGTGCCGCGTCAGTTCCGCGTCGAAGGCGCGCACAACGTCGTCTACCTGGCCGGCGTCCTGCTCGCGGTGCTGGCGAGCGGCGTCTGGGACAGTGGACTCGCGGTCCGCGTGCTCGGGACCGATCTGCCGGTGCCGGGCCTCGTGCGCGACGCGATGCTGATCGTGCTTGCCGCTCTCTCGCTCAAGACCACGCGTCAGCGGATCCGCACAGAGAACGCTTTTACGTGGCACCCGATCCAGGAAGTCGCGATTCTGTTCGCCGCCATCTTCGTGACGATCGTTCCGGTACTCGCGATGCTCGCCGCAGGGCGGGAGGGTGCGTTCGCGCCGTTAGTTGCGCTGGTCACCAGCGATGACGGCTCGCCCGTGAATGCCGCATACTTCTGGCTAACCGGTGCACTATCCGCGTTTCTCGACAACGCACCGACATATCTCGTGTTCTTCAACCTCGCGGGCGGCAATGCCGAGGTCCTGATGACCACGATGGCGTCGACGTTGACTGCCATCTCCGCCGGGGCTGTTTTCATGGGCGCGTTGACCTATATCGGCAACGCCCCGAATTTCATGGTCAAGGCTATTTGCGAGGAGCGCAAGATCCGCATGCCATCTTTTTTCGGCTACATGCTCTGGTCGGGGCTTATCTTGCTGCCGGTGTTCGTCGCGTTGACGTTTTTGTTTTTCCGGTGAATTGATGGCCTGCGCGAACGAAGGATCTCCGTAAGCGCCAAGCCCGCGGCCGCCGCGACGTAAACCGCCAGCAGCGCCGACTTCGACAAGCGATGCTCAAAGCCGGGCGTGAAACGCTTCGGCGTCAACCGATAGTCGGTGAAGCACGCGACGGCCGCCGTTGCGGCCGCTGCGGCGATCGTCGGCGCGCGGCCGCGTGCGCCGATGCCGGCGAAGATCTTTTCGAAGAAGACCGCCCAGAAGATCGAAGAGGCATGATGGATGACGTAGCCGGGCACGCTGAACTTCGGATGCGGCCGATCGACGTGCAACGCGCGATCGCCCCAGCACCAGTGACTCACAGCGTTGATCGGCGCCCACGCGCTTCCCGTCTCCCTGCGGCCGGTCGCCGCTAACGCAGCCGTTGATAGAGCATTTGACACCGTGCCCGAGATCAGGGCGCGACTGAATGCGCTTTTCCAAGTGATGGACATGAGGTTTCCCTGTTCAAGGTGCTCGTTCCATGCGCGATACTCGCCGCTGCGCGCTTCGATGGGGAATGCGTGGTAATACTGATTACCGGAGCGACGGGCTTCATCGGAGGCGCCACCGCGCGCGCTCTGCGTGAACGCGGGCATCGAGTGCTTGCAGCGACACGCCGCCGTGACAACACCTACGCAGAAACCGTCGAGGCGGATTTCACACGGGACGTCGAACCCGCGACATGGCTGCCGCGACTTGCCGATGTGGATGTTCTCGTCAACACCGTGGGTGTTCTGCGCGAACAGGGCCGGCAAACGTTCGATGCGCTGCATGTCCGCGCACCCATCGCCCTTTTTTCCGCCTGCGTCGATGCGGGCGTGTCACGCGTCATCCAGTTGTCGGCGCTGGGCGCTGACCAGCACGCGAGAAGCGCCTATCACGTGAGCAAGCGCGCGGCGGACGATTTCCTCGCATCTCTGCCGATATCGTCAGCCATCGTGCAGCCGTCGCTGGTCTACGGACCGGGCGGTGAAAGCGCGCGGCTGTTCAACACGCTCGCGAGCCTCCCGTTGATTCCGCTGCCAGGCGACGGTTCACAGCGCGTACAGCCGATCCACATCGACGATGTCGTTGCATGCATCGTTGCGTTGGTCGAGCGCAGCGTACCGGGCAGGGACCGTGTCGCACTAGTCGGGCCGCAACCCGTGACGTTGCGCGAGTATCTTGCCGCACTGAGTCGTAACCTCGGTCGCCCGCATCCGCGATTCATCGAAGTGCCGCACGTCGCGATACGCTTTGCCGCTTTCGTCGGAACAGCGTTGAAGGGAGCGCTGCTCGACCCGGAAACGTTGGCCATGCTCCAACGTGGAAACGTGGCCGACGCATCAGATACGGTACGCCTTCTCGGCGCCGTCCCGCGGCCGATCACCGAATTCATTGCGCTTCGCGACGCCGCCGCGATTCGCCAGCAAGCGCAGCTGAACTGGCTGTTGCCGCTGGTGCGCGTGATGCTTGCGGCCATGTGGATCGTCACCGGCATCGTTTCACTCGCCGTCTACCCGATCGCCGAGAGCTACGCACTGCTCGCGCGCACCGGCATCACCGGCGGCTTCGCGACCGTCGCGTTGGTCGGATCGGCCGCGCTGGATATCGTATTCGGCGTTGCGACGCTCGTCGCGCCTTCCAAGCTTCTGTGGTGGTCCCAGATCGCGCTGATTGTCGGCTATACGCTGATCATCAGCGTGTTCCTCCCCGAATTCTGGGCGCATCCGT
>DATLNR010000087.1:0-6582 GCA_035536655.1 Casimicrobiaceae bacterium | reverse complement strand
GTGACCGACGGCGAGTGGCGCCGGCGCTCTTCCATCGGCGTAATCGCCGAGCTGGCCCACGGCTTCACGCTGGAAGTGAACCCGGCCGACGGCCGCCCGTGGACCGTCGTCACCGGGAAGCTCGAGCCCAAGCCCGCGGGATTCATCGCCGCCGAGGCGAAATTCCTGAAGAGCGTGGCGCGCGTCGCCACCAAGATCACGCTGCCCGCGCCGGGCTTGCTCGGCGAGCGGCTCTGGGACGCGGAGCGCTCGAAGAAAGCGTATCCGAAGCGCGAGCACTTCGTGCGCGATTGCGTCGCACCGCTACGCCGGGAGATTGAGCTCATCCAGAAGATCGGCATCGACATCGTCCAGATCGACGATCCGCATCTTTGTCTGTTCGTCGATCCCGACGTGCGCCGCGGCTACGACAACGCTGATCGCGCGGCCGATTTCACCGTCGAGATGACCAATGCTTTGATCGAGGGCTTCACCGGAATCAAATTCGCAGTCCATCTGTGCCGGCGCGCCGGTGCGCGCGTGCGCGGTGAGAAACATCACGCGGGAACGTACGGGCCCATCCTGCCCCAGTTGAATCGACTGAAGGTCCAGCATCTGACGCTGGAGTTCACCGCTGCCGGAGCGGACGATCTGGAGAGTCTTGGCCGTCTGCGCGACGATTTCGAACTGGGATTGGGCGTGGTTGACGTGACGCCGGGCGCGCAGGAAGACGCGAGTCGAATAGTGGCGCGCGTGGAGCGCGCCCTGCCGCGCGTCGACGCGAGACGCATTACGCTGAATCCCGATTGCGGCTTTGCCCCGGGCTCAGGGGCGAAGGTCGACATCGACGAGGTTTTTCAGAAGCTCCGCGCCGAGGCCGATGCGGCACGCGTATTACGCCGGCGCTACGGGTGACCGGATGCGCGCTTCGCTTGGCGCGACTCACGCGACCATGACAACATCGATTGAATGAAAAGTAAAACGAGTTTCAGAGCGGATGCAGGTCAAGCCCGAGGCGCCGCGGTTCGCGCTCGGCGGCATCGATATCGTTGACTTGTCAACTAATTCCGCGGTGTTCCAGGTTCCGATCCAGCTTTGGGCGCCGTCGGGCCTGCCGATGACGCAAAACCCGGTCTGGATCGAAACGACCGCGCGCGGATTGCGCGCGTACTTCATGCCCGAGGACGGCAAGTCGACGCTCTATATCTACGAGGCCGACCTCGATTGACCGAGGGAAGTCTGATCAGCGGCACTGGTTGCGGCCGCTTCGTCGACCCTGGTCGGTGAAACCCAGTGTCGCGGCGATGCCGCGCGCGAACATGCGGTGCGATGGCGCGGAAACCGTCGGCGGCGAAACGAGGTGCGACCTCGTCGAATGCTCGAATGCTATAGGAAATCCGTGCAGCAACAGGACCGGGACGCACGCCGATCGACTTTGCGGTCGAAGACCACGTCGCGACGATCACGATCAACCGCCCGAGCGATGAACGCGATGCATGCCGAGCACTACGACGCGCAGGAAATACGAGGCTGTCACGACTTAGCTCATGACTTGCCCGCCAGCCAGACCTTTCGCGGAAATACTGCCCGCCAGGCGGATGAACGCGGTAGTTCATCACCGGCTTTCTGTTCTTCCCGCGGTTCGCTTTTCGCGGTGTAAACAGGAACAACGTTCCTCATCGTTCGAACGTGACTTCGACGACTTCGCAATTCGCGAGTGCGCGTCCGGTCAGCTTGAGGAAGAACGTGCCATGCCCGACGACCGCGATCACGCGTTCGGGACGCTGCAGCAGGAATTGCCTGAACGCCTCGACGCGGGCCTCGACCAGATCGATCGGCTCGACGCAGATGCCCCGTGTGTCGGGCTGGTCATGCGCATGCCACCAGACGTGCGGGAGATGATCGAACGCGAACGAAGGGAAGTCCTTCGAGAGCAGGTCCGGGTGGCGGCTGACGTCGCAGCTGTTCTCGACGCGCTCGGAATGCATCGACTCCACCAGGATCGTCGGGGACGACGGATGGTCCGCGAACAGGCCCGACGTGGTCTGAAGGGCGCGCGTCAGCGGCGACGTGACGACCAGCTCGATCGCGCGGTCCCAGAACGCTTGCCGCGTTCTGCGGACCTGCTCTTCGCCCAGCTCGCTCAGCGGTGCGTCGTAGTGCAGCGGATCGGCGTCGCCGCCGAAGCCGATCGCGTTGAAAGTCGATTCCCCGTGGCGAATACAGAGGATTGTTTTCGACGGCATCGACCGGAGGTCTGCCCTGGCCCGCTAGCGTCTCGCACGAGCGTCAACCCATCGCCGATCGCGAGCATCGCGATGTTTAGCCAGTTGTCGCTCCGAAACTGTCATTGAGGCAGCGCACACGAGTCGTCCCTTAGCCTCCCGTGCGACGCTGCCGCTCCAAAGCACGTTGCCCGATCGCGAGGAAGACCGCCCTCGCGCAGCGGCACGAGATAGCGCTCGACGTAGGTATCGTAGCCTGTCTGTGCGCGTGGATAAACGCGTAGTCGTAGGTTGCGCCTTCGCCGGCAGCATGCGGTGTTCGAGGGGCTCGTGCACCCGGGGGCCGAGGACGCGCTCGAGGTAGATGGTCTCTTCGCTGACCTGTTCTTCTTGGCAGCGTCCGCGACCGAACTGTGCTCGGCCTCTCGGAGCGATCGCTACCATCTGCTCGTCCGGGAATCGCCTCGTTCGCGTCGGCTCCTCCCAGGCGAGGAAGCCACTTTTCCGGAAACCACGGCCGAAAGACCGACGCTGGTCACCCGAGTTGCAATGCATTCGACTGCTACAGTGAGGTTACGCGGCCGCTGTAACCAGTTGATGATAATTAAAATTCAGCTTCGGAGCGGCGGCCTGTTGATGTGCTGCGCTGAGCAAGTGCCTGCAACAGGAGAGCAGGTAGGTAATCGAGATAGTCTGATCGCGACTGCGTTAACGCGCGTGGCGTGGGGCTATCGGCGATTACTCGAACGGCCCGACTACCGGTTCGCACTTTCACGGCTCTCGCATTTCCGGCGCCTGATCCTGTACGCCATATCTGATACATTCGCGGCTGGCAAGCGGTAGTCGGGGTCGTCGGCTGCCACTTTGGTGCCACATGAATAAACAGAAACCGGCATGACTGAGCGAGTTGAATCTTCGGGTGGCCAGCAACCAGATTGATTAGAAAGTTGGAATCGTAACTAGCGCTGCCCGTCACGCCGGGGGTCGCGGGTTCGAGTCCCGTCCGCTCCGTCATCAACACAAACCCCTACGAGTGGGTAAGCGACGCGACGCTAACGCTACGCGTCGACTCTGAGCATTTCTTATGTTCGAAACCGTTCACAAGCACAAGCGCCTCGCGCAGATCGTGCTTGCGCTCTTGATCATTCCGTTCGCGTTCTTCGGCGTCGATTCGTATTTCCGCCGCGATGGCGTGCAGGCACCGGTTGCCACGGTCGGCGGGACCGAGATCACGCGTGCCGAGTTCGACGAGCTCGTGCGCCAGCAGCAGGATCGGATGCGCGCGGCGATGGGCCGCGGCTACGATCCGGCGATCTTCGACAATCCCGAGATCCGCTTCTCGCTGGTCGAGCAGCTTGTTTCCCAGCGCCTGCTGCAGCAGAAGGCACGCGACGAGAACTTTCGCGTCACCGACGCGGACCTCGGGCGCGTGATCGGCGATATCGAGGCGTTTCGCGTCGACGGCAAGTTCTCGCCCGAGCGCTATCGGCAGCTGCTCGCGGCACAGAACATGACGCCGGCGATGTTCGAGCAGCGCATGCGCGCCGACGTGCTGCTTTCGCCGCTGCAGGATCCGCTCGCCGCGGCGAACATCGTTCCCCGTGCAGCGGCCGATCGCTTTGTCTCGCTGATCGAGCAGCAACGCGACGTCGCAACCGCGTCGATCGATCCGAACGCTTTCATGGGCCAGGTGAAGGTCGACGATGCCGCGGTCAAGGCGTTCTATGATCAGAATCCGGCGCTGTTCCAGATTCCCGAGCAAGCGCGGATCGAGTACGTGGTGCTGACGCTACCCGCGCTTGCAGCGAAAGTCAGTGTCGATGCAGGCGACCTGAAGAAGCAGTACGACGCGAACATCGCGAATTACACGAAGGCCGAAGAGCGTTCGGCATCGCACATGCTCGTCGCGGTCAAGCCCGACGCGAAGGACGAGGAGAAAGCCGCGGCGCGCAAGAAAGCGGAAGGACTGGCCCGCGACGCGCGCGCGAATCCCGCGAAGTTCGCCGAGCTCGCGAAGGCGAATTCGGAAGATCCCGGATCGGCGAGCCAGGGCGGCGACCTCGGCTCGTTCGCGCGGGGATCGATGGTGAAGCCGTTCGAGGACGCCGTGTTCGGCGCGAAGCCCGGCGAAATCATCGGGCCGATCGAAACCGACTTCGGATACCACATCATCCGCGTTGGGAAGATCGAGGCCGGACGCACGCGGACTTTCGAAGAAGCGCGCCCCGAGCTCGAGCTCCAGTTGCGGCAGCAGCGAGCGCAAGCGAAGTTCGCCGAAGCGGCCGACCAGATGCAGAACCTGGTCTACGAGCAGGCCGATTCGCTCGCTCCGGTCGCAAAGGCGCTCGATCTCCCGGTGCAAACGACGCCGTTCATCGGCCGCGCGCACGCCGAGAAGCTTGCGCTCGGCAGCACGAAATTCGTGCAGTCGCTGTTCTCGCCGGAATCGGTCCAGGCAAAGCGAAACACGGAGGCGATCGAGGTCGGACCGAATGCGTTGATGGCGGGCCGCGTCGTCGAGCACAAACCCGCTGCGCCGCGTCCGTTCGACGAAGTGCGCGACGATATCCGCAAGCAGCTCGTCGCGCGCAACGCATCTGAGCTCGCCCAGCAGGCGGGTCGCCAGAAGCTCGAGCTGCTGGAAAAAGGGCGGTCCGAAAGGGAGGCCGCGCTTGCGTTCGCCAAACCGGTGACGCTGACGCGCACGCAGCCGCCTGCCGGATTCACGCCGGAAGCGGTGACGCGGATCTTTCAGGTCGATCCCGCCAAGGTTCCGCAGTACGTCGGTGCGCCGAACGAGAAGGGCGGCTTCTCGATTCACAAGCTCGTCGCCGTCAAAGCAGCGCCGGCCGCCGACGCGAAGCGCATCGAAAGCGTCAGCACGCAACTCGGTGAGCAGATCGGACGCGAGCTGGTCAATGCGTACGTCGCAACCCTGAAGGGGCGCGCCGACGTCAAGATCAATCAGCAGGCGCTTGAAAAGAGCCGATGAAAAACGCGGCGTAGGATGCCGACGAAAAAGGCGTCCGCCGGCGCGGTGGTTGACGTTCCATCCGTTCGCACCTTTTTCGTCGGGTCGAGTTAGGCGCGCGCCTCGGGGCGGCCCGGCGCCGCGCGCGAGTAACGGCAACGCAACAACGAGACTCGATCGACGGGCGTTGCCTACGGCGCTGTGTTGAGCAGCGTCCTCACAGGCACTTCTGTTCTTTGACCAATTGGTCGAGCCGCGCGATCTCGGCCTTGCGCGCAGCCTCGTCCATTACGACGCGGTCGCCTTTATCGTTCAGCCTGTACATCGGCACGTCGGTGCGCCGCAGCCCCGCGGCCTGGACGCGAGCCTGGTTGCAGAACAACGTCAGCTTGTCCTTGTCGCTCTGCGCTTTCTCGGCCTTCTTCGCGTCGTCGGCCTTGTCCGTCTGGCGTTTGCGGAACTCGGCTTCCTTTTGCGCAAGTTCCTTCGCCGCGGTCGGGTTGGCGTTCGGGGCGGCGGGGTTCACCAGGTCCGACTTGACGTTGCCCGTCGGCGGCTGATCGGAGTAGACGGTGCGCCCGTTCGCGTCGACCCACTTGTACAGCGCAGCGGAGGCGACGGGCACGGTGACGGCACCCAGGATCGCAAGCAGGGCGCAGCAGCGCCGACACAACGTGGCACGTTCAGCGCTCATCGAGGGCATCCGGATTTTCATGACGTTGTCAAGTTACTCCGCGTTTTGCCCGGCCGTCAACGCCGCTCGCGAGGCCCGCCGCGACCGGCGATATACTCCGTCTTTGCGCCGGAGTTCCTGGATGCGAGTTGTCCGCAAGGCCCTGACGTTTGACGACGTCCTGCTCGTCCCCGCGCATTCCCTGGTCGTTCCCCGCGAAGCAACCCTCAAGACCCGCCTCACGCGGGGCATCCCGCTGAACCTGCCGATCGTCTCGGCGGCGATGGACACGGTCACCGAGGCCCGTCTCGCAATCGCAATCGCCCAGGAAGGCGGCATCGGCATCGTTCACAAGAACCTGGCCCCTTCGCGGCAGGCGGCCGAGATCGCGAAGGTCAAGCGCTTCGAGTCCGGCGTCGTCAAGGATCCGATCACGATCCCGCCAACGATGTCGGTGCGGGACGTGTTGGCGCTGACGCGCAAACACAAGATCTCCGGATTGCCGGTCGTCGAAGGCAGGCGCGTCGTCGGCATCGTCACCACTCGCGACCTGCGCTTCGAGACCGAGCTCGACCAGCCGGTGTCGTCGATCATGACGCCGGGCGAGCGCCTGGTCACGGTGCGCGAAGGGACCGAGCTCGAGACCGCCAAGGCGCTGATGCACCGGCACCGGCTCGAGCGCGTGCTCGTCGTGAACGACGATCGGGAATTGCGCGGATTGATCACGGTGAAGG
>DATLNR010000086.1:0-14976 GCA_035536655.1 Casimicrobiaceae bacterium | reverse complement strand
GTTGACGATCGACGTCGAGGACTATTTCCAGGTCTCCGCGTTCGAGCGGGAGATCCCGCGCGCCGACTGGGAGCGACTGCCCGGCCGCGTCGAGCGGAACGTCGAGCGGATCCTCGAGCTCCTCGATGCGCATCACGCGCGCGCGACGTTCTTTACGCTTGGATGGGTCGCGCAACGCTATCCCGGCCTCGTGCGACGCATCACCGATGCGGGACACGAGCTTGCGAGCCACGGCTTCGGACACGCGCGGGCAAGCGATCAGGAACCGGAGGCGTTCTTCGACGACATCAGCCGCGCGAAGTCGATCCTGCAAGATCTTAGCGGCACGGCAGTCAATGGATACCGCGCGCCGAGCTTCTCGGTGGGTCCGGCGAACCCGTGGGCGTTCGAATGCATCGCCAGGGCAGGCTACCGCTACAGCTCCAGCGTCTATCCGATCCGGCACGACCACTACGGCGCGCCGACGTTCCCGCGCTTTGCGACCGAGGTTGCGCCAGGGCTCGTCGAGTTGCCGGTCACGACGCTCCGCGTCTTCAGCGTGAATTGGCCCGCCGGAGGCGGCGGCTACTTCAGGTTGCTGCCGTACAACCTGTCGCGGTGGTCGCTGCAACGCATCCACCGCATCGACGGGCGCCCCGCGATGTTCTACTTCCACCCATGGGAGATCGATCCGGATCAACCGCGCGTCGCGCGGGCGTCGATGAAGACGCGGTTTCGCCATTACCTCAATTTGAACCGCATGCAGTCGCGGCTCGTCCGGCTATTGAGCGACTTCCGCTGGGATCGCATCGACCGGGTCTTCTTTGCCGGTAACGCTTAGATGAGCGTCGAGGCGGTCGAGGTTGCCAGCGCGCAGGCAGCGCGGATGACGTCGGTGCGCGACTTTCGCGCGAGCGATGCGGCGCGCTTCGACGCGTTCGTCGAGCGCAACCGGAACGCGACGTTTTTTCATCGCCTCGGCTGGCGAGACATCTTCGAGGAAGAGTTCCGCCATCGCGCGCATTACCTCATTGCCGAGCGTGACGGCGCGATCGTCGGCCTGCTGCCCGCGATCGAGATGCGAAGTGCGCTTTTCGGCCACTCGCTCGTATCGTTGCCCTTCTGCGTGCAGGGCGGGCCGCTCGCCGACGACGCGGCCGCCGCCCGCGCGCTGATCGATGCCGCGGAGCGCCGCGGTCGCGAGCTCGGCGTCGACCACGTCGAGCTGCGCAATCGCACGGCGATGCGTCCCGACTGGCCGCAAAGCGATCTTTACGTGACGTTTCGCAGGCGCCTGTTCGACGACGTCGAGCAGAATCTTCTCGCCGTCCCGCGCAAGCAGCGGGCGATGATCCGCAAGGGCGAAAAGCACGGCCTTGCGAGCGAAATCGACAACGACCTTCGCCGGTTCTACGATCTTTACGCCGACAACATGCATCGTCATGGCACGCCTCCGTTCTCGCGCGCCTATTTCGAGCGTCTGTTGGCGGCTTTCGGCGACGCCTGCGAAATCCTCATCGTCGTCGACGCGCAGGGCAAGGCGGTTTCCGGCGTGCTCTCGTTTTACTTTCGCGACGAGGTCCTGCCGTACTACGCCGGCGATACCGCGTCGGCGCGTGAGCTTGCAGCGAACGACTTCAAGTACTGGGAGCTCATGCGGCGCGCCTGCGAACGTGGCGTGCGCGTATTCGATTACGGCCGCAGCAAGCGCGGGACCGGCAGCTTCGATTTCAAGAAGAACTGGGGTTTCGCGCCGGAGCCGCTCGCCTACGAGTACCGGCTGTTTCGCGGCGAGACGGTCCCGCAGCACAACCCGCTCAACCCGCGCTATCGCGCGCTCATCGCGTTATGGCGACGGATGCCGCGCGCCGTGGTGAATCGGATCGGGCCGCACGTGGTGCGGGGCCTCGGTTAGCGCATATGGCGAGCATTGTCGAGCGTATCGTCGAACGGCAGGCTACAAGAGCCGCCGGCGTGCGCCATCCCGCGATCCTCGCGAGCGCGCTCGCTCTGATCGGCATTCTGCTGGTCCATGCCGACACGGCGCTTTCGATCGTGGGTATCTGGTGGCGAGCGGAAACATTTGCGCACGGCTTCGTGATCGTGCCGATCTCGCTCTGGCTCGTCTGGCGGCGACGCGAAGCTCTCGCTGCGCTGCCCGCGCAGCCCTGGTACTGGGGTCTCGGCGCAGTCCTCGCCTTTGGCGCCATGTGGCTCGTGTCGACGCTCGCCGACGTGCAGGCAGCGCGCCAGTTCACGCTCGTCTTCATGCTGCAGGCGGCTGCCATCACCGTCATCGGCCTGCGCGTGGCCCGGCAAATCGCGTTTCCGCTCTTCTTCCTGCTGTTCGGCGTGCCGTTCGGCGACTTCCTGATCCCGCCGATGATCGATCTCACGGCCGATTTCACCGTCGCTGCGCTGCGGTTGACCGGCGTGCCGGTCTATCGCGAAGCGAACCATTTCGTCATCCCGTCCGGCGCGTGGTCGGTGGTCGAGGCGTGCAGCGGCATCCGCTATTTGATCGTTTCCGTCGTCGTCGGCACGCTGTACGCGTTCATCAGCTTCAGGAGCCCGCGGCTACGCGCGTCGTTCATAGCGCTTGCCATCGTCGTGCCGCTGGTTGCGAACTGGCTGCGCGCCTACGGCATCGTGATGCTGGGTCATCTGTCGAGCAACCAGCTTGCCGTCGGCGTCGATCATTTGATCTACGGCTGGCTTTTCTTCGGCGTCGTGATGGCGCTGTTGTTCTGGCTGGGGTCGTACTGGCGCGAGTCCGCGCCGGCGGAACTCGACCGACGCATGCCGGTGACGGCGGCTCAGTTGCGCGTGACGCCGCCGAATCGACTGTTCGGCGCCGCGCTGCTCGCGATCGTGGCCGCGTCGGTCTGGGTGCCCGCCGCCGGCTGGCTTACGCGCGGCACGGGCGACACGACGGTCAGGCTGTCGCCGATTCGCGCGGAAGCCGGGTGGACGGCACGGGAGCCCTTCACTTCGTGGAAGCCGCAATTCAAGGGCTTCGGCGCCGAGCTTGCCCAAGCCTTCGCGGCGCCGGGATCGTCGTCGGCCGTCGGTGTCTACGTTGCCTTGTTCCGCGGCCAGGCGCAGCGTCGCCAACTGATCGCCTCGTCGCAGGGGTTGGTCGCGATGGACGACTGGAACTGGAAGCGTGTCGGCCGAACGCAGCATAGCGTGGTATGGGCCGGGTCGCCGGTCGAGGTCGAGCTAAGCCGCCTCGTCGGCATTTCTGAGCAACTGACCGTCTACCGGCTTTACTGGATCGACGGCTTCGTCACGTCGAGCGACTTGGTGGCGAAGCTCGCGCTCGCGTGGTCGCGGCTGCGCGGCGGCAGCGGCGATGCCGCGCTGGTCACCATCTCCAGCGCAGCAAACGAAGCGGTCGCGTCCGACACCATCGCGCGGTTCATCGCCGACATGTCACCGGCGATCGAGCGCACGCTCGAAGCCGCCAGTGGAACGCCACGATGAATCGTCCGCCGCTCGTGGTCCACGTTGTCTATCGCTTCGGCATCGGCGGTCTCGAGAACGGCGTCGTGAATCTGGTCAACCGGCTGCCGCGCGATCGATGGCGTCATGCGATCGTCTCGTTGACCGACGTCGACGAAACGTTTCGCGCGCGCCTGCAACGCGACGATGTCGAAGTTGTCGGGCTGGGCAAGTCCCCTGGGCACGCCATTCCGCTTTATCCGGCGCTCTATCGTCGGTTCCGCACGACGGCGCCGGCGATCGTCCACACGCGCAACCTTGCAGCGCTCGAGGCGGTGATTCCGGCGTGGGCGGCCGGCGTCAGATGCCGCGTTCACGGCGAGCACGGCTGGGATGCGCTCGACCCGGATGGAACGCATGTGCGCAGGCAACGCATACGCCGGCTCTACAAGCGTTTTGTCACGCGTTACGTTGCCCTCTCGCCGGATCTCGCGCGCTATCTGATCGAGGCGATCCGCGTGCCGCCGGAGCGCGTCGAGCAGATCGTGAACGGCGTCGACATCGAGCGCTTTCGTCCGGGCGGCAGTCGTCGGCCGATAGCTTCGTGTCCGTTCACCGACGACAAGCTGCGGCTCGTCGGGACCGTCGGCCGGCTCGATGCGGTCAAGGATCAGGTCAACCTGGCCCAAGCTTTCGTCAGGGCGGGAGCGAGCGACCCGCGGGTGCGGGAGCGGCTGAGGCTCGTCGTCGTCGGCGAAGGTCCGTTGAAGGCGGACGTCGAGGCGGTCCTCGAACGCGCCGGGATGCGGGAGCTGGCATGGCTCCCCGGGGCGCGGCACGACGTTCCCGCAATCCTTCGCGGGCTCGACGTGTTCGTGCTGCCGTCTCGCGCGGAAGGCGTCTCCAACACGCTGCTCGAAGCGATGGCGTCGGGTCTTCCGATCGTCGCGACGAACGTTGGCGCCAACGCCGACCTGCTGGTCGCGGGCGAGTGCGGCACGATCGTTCCGCCAATGAACAGCGAGGCGCTCGCCTCGGCCATGCTCGGCTACGTGCTCGACCCGGAGCGCGCGCGCGCCCACGGCGATGCGGCACGCGCACGCGCGGTGGCCCGCTTCAGTCTCGAGCGCATGATCGAACGCTACGATCGGCTTTACGGCCAGCTTGTCGAATCGCAGACGCACGACGGCGCCATGTCGGCGCTCGCGCAACGGCAAAAACAGTCAACGTGACACCATGTGCGGAATAAGCGGCATCTTCGACACGCGCGAGCGGCGCACGATCAACCGCCAGCTCATTTCGCGGATGACCGACGTCCTGCATCATCGGGGGCCGGACGAGGGCGCGGTCCATCTCGAGCCGGGACTGGCGCTCGGCCATCGCCGGCTCTCGATCATCGACATCGCAACCGGGCAGCAGCCGTTGTGGAACGAGGACGGCAGCGTCGCCGTCATCTTCAACGGCGAGATCTACAACTTCCAGTCGCTGATGCCGGAGCTCGCGGCGCTCGGCCATGTGTTCAGGACGCGCAGTGACACCGAGGTCATCGTCCACGCGTGGGAGGCGTGGGGGCCGGCGTGCGTCACGCGCTTCCGCGGCATGTTCGCTTTTGCGCTCTGGGATCGCAACCGCGAGACGCTGTTCCTGGCCCGCGACCGGCTCGGCGTCAAGCCGCTGGTTTACG
Source organism: Casimicrobiaceae bacterium (assembly GCA_035536655.1). Classification (GTDB taxonomy): domain Bacteria; phylum Pseudomonadota; class Gammaproteobacteria; order Burkholderiales; family Casimicrobiaceae; genus VBCG01. The sequence continues at coordinate 9,869 of DATLNR010000086.1, read as the reverse complement.
CGCTCCTTCCCGACGGTCATCTGCTGTTCGGCTCCGAGCTGAAGGCGCTGCTGGTTCACGACAAGCTCGACCGCGACATCGATCCGTGCGCGGTCGAGGAATATTTCGCGCTGGGCTACGTCGCCGATCCGCGCACGATCTTCTCCTCTGCGCGCAAGCTCCCGCCGGCGCATACGCTGACGATCCGTCGCGGCGAGCGCCTCGGCGATCCGGTGTGCTACTGGGATCCCCGGTTCACGCTGGATCGCAAACTCGACGCCGAGGCGGCTGCCGAGGAGCTTCGCGCGCGCCTCGACGAAGCGGTCGCGCTGCGCCTCATCTCCGAGGTGCCGCTCGGCGCGTTCCTGTCGGGCGGCGTGGATTCGAGCGGCGTCGTCGCGTCGATGGCGCGTGTTTCGTCAGGGCCGGTGAATACGTGCTCGATCGCTTTCGCCGATCCGGCATTCGACGAATCGCGCTACGCCCGCATGGTCGCCGAGCGCTACGCTACCAACCATTCGGTCGACTCGGTCGAAAGCGAGGACTTCGACTTGATCGACACGCTCGCGCGCCTGTACGACGAACCGTACGCCGACAGCTCCGCGATTCCGACGTATCGCGTCTGCCAACTGGCGCGGCGACATGTCACCGTGGCCTTGTCCGGCGATGGCGGCGACGAGAGCTTCGGCGGCTATCGGCGTTATCGGCTGCACCTCGCCGAAGAGCGGCTGCGGAGCAGACTTCCGCTGAATTTGCGCGCGCCGGTGTTCCGCACGCTGTCCCGCGTCTATCCGAAAGCCGACTGGGCGCCGCGCGTGTTTCGGGCGAAGTCCACGTTCGAGGCGCTCGCGCAGAGCTCGGTCGATGCGTACTTTCACAGTGTTTCGATCCTGCGCGGCGCCGCGCGCGAGCGTCTGTTCAACGAGCGCTTTCGCAAGAGCCTCGGCGGCTACAACGCTGTCGCCGTGTTCCGGCATCACGCATCGCTTGCCGACACCGACGATCCGCTGGCGCTCATCCAGTACCTCGACTTGAAGACGTATCTCGTCGGCGACATCAACACGAAGGTGGACCGGGCCAGCATGGCGCATTCGCTCGAGGTGCGCGAGCCGCTGATGGATCACGTGCTCGTGGAATGGCTTGCGACGTTGCCTTCTTCGCTCAAGGTGCGCGGCAACCAGGGCAAGTGGCTGTTGAAGCGCGCGCTCGAGCCGCGACTGCCGCACGACGTCATTTATCGGCCAAAGATGGGTTTCGCCGTGCCGCTCGCCGCGTGGTTCCGTGGTCCGTTGCGCAAGCGCGTCGGCGCGGCGCTGACCGGCGAGCGCCTGGCTTCGGCAGGCATCTTCGAGCCGCGCATGCTTCGCTGGCTCGTCGACGAGCATCAGAGCGGACGACGCGACCTGAGCTCACCGATCTGGACGCTCTTGATGTTCGACGCGTTCCTGCGCAACACCGTCGACGGGCGCGCGGGGGAACCGCTGTCGCGAGCCGCGTGAGACGAGTCGATTGCGAATCCTCCACGTCCTCGATCACTCGCTTCCGCTGCAGAGCGGCTATGCCATGCGAACGCTTGCGATCCTGCGCGAACAGCGCGCGCGCGGGTGGTCGACGGTGCAGCTGACCACGCCGAGACAGAACGCCGGCGACGTCGACGCGGACGATGTGGCCGGCTTCCGAATCCATCGCACGCCGCTTGCGGCGCGTGGGCGCACGCTCGGCGTTGCGACGTACGTCCGCGAGATGCTCGCCACCGAGCGCCGGATCGACGCGCTGCTCGACCGCTATCCGGTCGACGTGCTGCATGCCCATTCGCCGGTGCTCGATGTCATTCCTGCGCTTCGCGTCGGACGCCGGCGCGCATTGCCCGTCGTCTACGAGCTCCGCGCGACATGGGAAGACGCCGCCGTCGACCATGGCACGACGGTCGAGGGCAGCCTGCGCTACCGCGCTTCGCGGATGCTGGAAACGTTCGCGCTGCATCGTGCCGATCACGTGACGACGATCTGCGAAGGCCTGCGTGAGGAGATCGTTGCCCGCGGCGTGTCGCCGGAGCGTGTGACGGTCGTGCCGAACGCTGTGGACACGAACGCTTTCGCCGCGAAGGCGCAGCCGGGCGAGGCAGCGCTGCGCCGACGGCTGAGCCTCGACGATAGCGAAGTCATCGGCTTTGCCGGATCGTTCTATGGCTATGAGGGACTCGATCTGCTGATCGAGGCATCGTCGCGGCTCGCGCGGCGGCGCCCGCATCTCAAGGTTCTGCTCGTTGGCGGCGGTCCGCAGGCATCGTCGCTCGAGGCGCTCGTCGCAGCGCGCGGCCTTGCCGATCGCGTCGTGTTCACCGGCCGCGTTCCGCACGAGGACGTGCATGCGTACTACGATTTGATCGACGTACTCGTGTATCCACGGCGCAGCGTGCGGCTCACCGAGCTCGTCACGCCGCTGAAGCCGCTGGAAGCGATGGCGCAAGGGCGCATGCTGATCGCGTCCGACGTCGGCGGTCATCGCGAGCTCGTGCGTGACGGCGAGACCGGCTATCTGTTTCGCGCAGGCGACGTCGAGGCGCTGGTCGAAACGATCGACCGCGTCCTGCGGGAACGCGATCGTTGGCCGGCCGTCGCGGCGAGAGCGAGGCGGTTCGTCGAAACCGAGCGAACCTGGGCACGCAGCGCCGCCGCTTATGTAGACGTCTACCGAGCGGTTACGCAGCCGAAGAATGCCGCCGTTGCGGCGCAGGCCCACGGGAAACGCTGATCATGTGCGGCATCTACGGACTGCTCGAGATCTCGGGTGAACGCGCGTCGCTCGACCCGATCGCGGCGATGGCCCTCGCCAACGTCCATCGTGGCCCGGATGACGAAGGCAGCTATGTCGACGGTCCGCTCGCCATGGGCATGCGGCGCCTGTCGATCATCGACGTCGCCGGCGGCCATCAGCCGTTGACCAATGAAGATCGCAGCCTGTGGCTCGTGGCGAATGGCGAGATCTACAACTTTCGCGAGCTGCGCGAGAAGTTGCAGGCGCGCGGGCACGCGTTCTCGACGGGATCGGACTGCGAAACGCTGCTGCATCTCTACGAAGAGCATGGCGACGATTTCCTTGCCGACGTCAACGGCATGTTCGCCTTCGCGCTGTGGGACGTTCGCCGTCAGCGGCTTGTGATCGGTCGCGATCGGCTGGGCATCAAACCGCTGTACTTCGCGCGCGAAGCGGACCGCCGGCTGTTGTTCGCAAGCGAGGCCAAGGCGATCCTGGCCGCGCGTCGCGAGACTCCGAAGCTCGACGTCGAGGCGCTGCATGCGTACCTCGCTCTGGGTTACGTGCCCGCGCCGCTGTCGATGTTCAGCGGCGTCGAGAAGCTTCCGCCAGCGTCGCTCTTGATCGCGGAGAACGGAAGGATCGCGCAGCGTCGTTACTGGGAGGTTCCCGCCGACGTCGATACGTCGCGTTCCGAAACCGAGTGGGTCGAAGCGATCCGTGCGCAGCTCGAAGCTTCGGTGGCGATGCAGATGGTCAGCGACGTGCCGATCGGCGCCTTTCTCTCGGGCGGACTCGACTCGAGCTCCGTCGTCGCGTTCATGTCGCGTCATAGCGACCGGCCGGTCAAGACCTACGCGATCGGCTTTTCCGGCGGAGCCGCGGAGGCTTACTACGACGAGCTGCCGTTCGCGCGCGCCGTCGCGCAACGGTTCTCGACCGACCATCACGAGATTCTCGTGCGCCCGGACGTCGTGGGGCTATTGCCGCATCTGCTTTGGCACATGGACGAACCGGTCGCCGACACGGCATTCCTGACGACGTATCTCGTCTCCGAGTTCGCGCGGCGCGACGTGACGGTGATCCTGTCCGGCGTCGGCGGTGACGAGCTCTTCGGCGGTTACCGGCGCTACCTGGGCGGCCATTACCGCTCGATGCTGGATCGCTTTCCCACGTCGCTTCGCCGTGCTGCCATCGCGCTTGGTGCACGCCTTCCGAGCGATCGCCACTCGCCGCTGCTGAACGCGATGCGGCTTGCGCGCGGATTCCTTGCGACGGCCGAGCTTCCTTTCGAGGAACGCTATCGCTCGTACCTCACGGTGTTTGACGATGAAGAGGTGGCCGAGCTTGCGAGTGCCCCTGCGCGTCGCGAGTACGACGCGCTCGCGAGAGCCTTCGCGCAGTCGCGTAGCGTCGACGAAGCGAACCGCATGCTGGCCGTCGACCTCGAAACGCAGCTCCCGGACGACCTGCTGCTGCTCACCGATCGCATGAGCATGGCGGTATCGCTCGAGTGTCGCGTGCCGCTGCTCGATCACGGGCTGGTGGAGCTTGCCGCGCGCATTCCCGAATCGCTCAGGCTGCGCGGCGGTCGCCTGAAGCACCTGATGAAGCTCGCGCTCGCCGACGTGCTGCCGCCCGACATCCTCGAGCGCAAGAAGCGGGGGTTCGGCGCGCCGATGGGCGCGTGGCTCAAGCGGGAGCTCAGACCGTTGCTCGACGACCTCTTGTCGAAGGCCGCGGTGTCGCGACGCGGATGGTTCCGGCACGCCGCGATCGCGAAGCTCGTCGCCGATCACGATGCAAATCGCATCGATGGCACCGATCGGCTGCTTGCGCTCGTCAATCTCGAAGTCTGGGCGCGACTTTATCTGGACGGACGATCGCCGGCGGATGTCGGCGACGAGCTCAAGGCAATGTCCGCATGAACATCCTCTACGTCTGCCATCGGTTTCCGTTCCCGCCGAAGCGCGGGGGCAAGATCCGTCCATTCAACATGATCCGGCACTTTGCCCGCGATCATCGCGTCACCGTCGCTTCGCTCGTGCGCTCGGAGGAAGAGGGCACGCAGGCGCAGGGTATTGCAGCGCATTGCCATCGCTTCGAGATGGCGCGCGTGCACGATACGGTGCAGGCGCTGCGGATGGTCGCGCGCCTGCCGACGTCCGTTCCGTCGTCGCTCGGATTCTTCTATTCGTCGAAGCTGAAGCGCCGCATCCGCGAGGCGCTCGAGCGTGAGCGCTTCGATCTCATCTTCGTGCATTGCTCGTCGGTCGCTCACTATGTCGAGGACGTGACCGGCATTCCGAAGATCCTCGACTTCGGCGACATGGATTCGCAGAAGTGGCTCGAATATGCGCGCTACAAGCCGTTTCCGCTGTCGCTCGGCTACGCGCTCGAAGGCAGGAAGCTCGAACGCGAGGAACGACGTCTCGCGACGCGCTTCGACGTGTGCACGGCGACGACGCGTGCCGAATGGCAGACGCTCGAATCGTTTCGCGCCGACGTTGCGACCGACTGGTTCCCGAATGGCGTCGACAGCGAGTTCTTCTGCCCGACGCACGAGCCGTACGATCCCGACCATCTTGTCTTCGTCGGCCGCATGGACTATTACCCGAACCAGGAGTGCATGATCGAGTTCTGCACGCGCGTCCTGCCGCGCTTGCAGCAAAGTCGTCCGCGCGTGACGCTCGCCGTCGTCGGCGCCGATCCGAGCGCCGCCGTGCGTCGGCTCGGCACGTTGCCCGGCGTGACGGTAACGGGCTCCGTTGCGGACGTCAGGCCTTTCGCGCGCCGCGCCGCCGTCATGGTCGCGCCGCTTAACATCGCGCGCGGCACGCAGAACAAGATTCTCGAGGGCATGGCGATGGGCGTGCCGGTCGTTGCAAGCCGCATCGCTGCAGGCGGTGTCGATGCCGAGGCGGGCGTGCACCTGCGAACCGCGTCTTCCGTCGACGACTACGTCATGCAAATCCTGACGATCCTCGACGATCCGTTGGAGCGGCAGCGTCTCGCGAACGAGGGACGCGCGCGCGTGCTCTCCCATCATTCGTGGTCGGCGTCGATGACGAAGCTCGACGGCATCGTCGCCCGGTGTGTCGCGATGCGCGGGGTTGCGCCGCGATCCGAATCGACGACGAGCCAGGCGGGAATGCTCGCGTGAACATCAGCATCTTCGGATTGGGATACGTGGGCGCAGTGTCCCTCGCCTGCCTCGCGCGCGACGGGCACCGCGTCGTCGGCGTCGACATCGACCCCGCCAAGCTCACGCTCATCGCTTCCGGCCGCACGCCGGTCGTCGAAGAGGGAATGATCGAGCTGATGAAGAGCGCCGTCGGGACCGGTCGCGCAAGCGTGACGGCCGACGCGAGGGAAGCGGTCGGCGCGACCGAGCTGTCGCTGATTTGCGTGGGTACCCCGTCCGCCGAGAACGGCAGCCAGGATCAGTCGGCGATGTTGCGGCTGACACACGAGATCGGCGACGCGCTGCGCGACAAGCCATCGACCCACGTCGTCGTCTTCCGCTCGACGCTGGTGCCCGGCACCGTCGACGACGTGTTGACGCCGATCCTCGAACGCGCGTCGGGGAAGCGCGCGGGCGAAGGCTTTCACGTCGGCTATCAGCCCGAGTTCCTGCGCGAAGGCAGCTCGATTCGCGACTACGACCGGCCGCCGTACACGATCGTCGGGGCGAGCGACGAAGCGGCAATCGCCAAGGTTCGCGAGCTGTTCGGACACCTGCCGTGCGAATTCCATGCGACGTCGATCCGCGCCGCCGAAACGGTCAAGTACTGCTGCAACAACTTCCACGCGCTCAAGATCACGTTCGCGAACGAAACGGCGCGGCTTTGCGAAGCGATGCGCGTCGATCCGTTCGAAGTCATGGGCCTCGTGTGCAAGGATCGCCAGCTCAACATCTCTCCTGCCTATCTGAAGCCCGGATTCGCGTTCGGCGGTTCGTGTCTGCCAAAGGACCTTCGTGCCACGCTTTACTTCGCGCGAGGGCACGACGTGGATCTGCCGATGCTGGCCAGCATCCTGCCGTCGAATCGACGGCACGTCGAGCATGCGATCGCCAAGGTCATCGGTACCGGCAAGCGGCGCATCGGGATGATCGGCCTCTCGTTCAAAACCGGCACCGACGATCTGCGCGAGAGCCCGCTCGTGATGCTCGCGGAGCACTTCATCGGCAAAGGCTTATCGCTGCTCGTCTTCGACCAGGAAGTCCAGCTTTCGAACCTCCTCGGCGCGAACCGCAACTTCATTCAGGCGCATCTTCCTCACATCGGCCAGCTGTTGCGCAACGATCTGGACGAGGTCGTCGCCGAATCGGACGTCCTGGTCGTTGGTCAGGATAACGCCGAGGTCACGGCGCGACTGCGCAAACTCGTGCGCAGCAACCACATCGTCATCGATCTCGCGAACATCGGGCGCGAGCGCTGGCCCTGCCGCTTCGAAGGACTGTGTTGGTAAGCGGATGCTCGGTCGCGCATGCGTGAGCCGTGAACGCGTCTTCGACTTCACCGCTGCGGCTTCTGACGCTGACGACGCTGTTTCCGAACGTCCGGCAGCCGCGGCACGGCATCTTCATCGCGAACCGGTTGCGACGCATTTGCGATACCGGCCAGGTCGAGGCCAAGGTAATCGCTGCCGTTCCCCGGTTTCCCGGCGCGTATCGGCATCTCGTCGACGTGCCCGCATCGGAGTCGGTATGCGGGTTCGACGTATCCCATCCCCGCTACGTCAACGTCCCGGGCATTGGCATGCGGTTGCAGCCTCGGCTGCTGGCTCGTGCATTGATGAACGAGATCCGACGTAATCCTGGCGAGGCACGCAGCTTCAATGTCGTGGACTCGCACTACCTGTACCCTGATGGCATCGCGGCGATGTTCGTCGCTGATGCGCTCCAATTGCCGCTCGTGCTGAGCGCGCGCGGCAGCGACGTCAATCTGATCGCGAACGGTTCTTTCGCCCGCCGGCGGATTGGTGAAGCCATCGACCGGTCGCAAGCGGTGATCGCGGTCTCGCAAGCGCTGGCCGACCGCATGCGAGCGCTCGGAATCGCCGGCGACCGCGTCGAGGTCTTGCGCAACGGTGTCGATCTGAACCTCTTCACGCCGGCGCCGCGAGCCGACGCTCGTCGTCGTTTCGCCATCGACGAGAAGGGAAAGTGGATCCTCGCCGTGGGCAATCTCGTCCCGGAAAAAGGCTTCGATCTCCTCGTACGCGTGGTCGGCGACATGCCGCACGTGCGTCTTCTCGTCATCGGCGAAGGCCCGATGTCGGCGCGTTTGCGCAAGCTGGCGCAGGAGGCGGCGCCGCATCGCGTCGAGTTTCGCAGCAACGTATCGCAACCGGAATTGCGCTTCGCCTATGCGGCCGCCGACGTCCTTGCGCTGCCGTCGCTTCGCGAGGGCTGGCCGAACGTGCTGCTCGAAGCGCTTGCCTGCGGCACGCCGGTGGTCGCAGCGAACGTCGGCGGCGTTGCGGAGATCGTCGGAGGCAGCGGCGCGCCGGGACGGCTGCTCGCCGGTCGCAGCAGCGTCGAATGGCAAGGTGCCATCGACGCGATGCTGGACGCGTCGCTCACGCCGGAGAGCGTGCGCGCCTATGCGATGCGCTTCGGCTGGGACGATGTGGTGTCGAGGCAGGCCGCGGTCTATCACGACGTTGCCCGTCGCTGGCGACAAGCGCCATGGCAACGCACCACGCGGGCCGGCGCGCTGGGAGTGGAGCGCTCATGATCTGGCGCACGGTGTTCGCGCTCGCTTCGCGCGGTGGCCCGCGCGGCCGCCTGTCCATCCTGACCTTCCACCGCGTTCGCGCCCGGCCGGATCCGCTGTTTCCCTTCGAAATGGATGCGGCCGCATTCGAGTCTCTGATCCGGCAGCTGCGATCGCGCTTCACCGTTGTTCGTCTTGCCGAAGGCGTTCAGCGGCTGCGCGACCGGACGCTGCCATCGCGCGCGCTGGCGATCACATTCGACGATGGCTATGCCGACAATCTCGCCATCGCGGCACCCATTCTGCAAAAGCACCAGGTGCCGGCAACGGTCTTCGTCGCGAGCGGATATCTCGACGGCGGTTGCATGTTCAACGACATCGTCATCGAGGCGATCCGCGCGACGCGATCAAGCGAGCTCGATCTCGAGCCGCTCGGCCTTGGCAGGCATCCTGTCGAATCCGCCGAGGCGCGGCGTCGTGCGATCGACCACGTGCTCGACGGAATCAAGTACCAGCCCGGCGGCGAACGCGACCGGCTCGCCCGCGAGATTGCGCGCATTGCGAACGCCGACATCCCGACGGCGTTGATGCTCGGCCGTGAGTCGCTTCGCGCGCTCCCGACGTTCGATCTCGACGTGGGCGCGCACACGATTACGCATCCGATACTCACGCGCACGACGGCCGAGGAGGCGCGTCACGAGATCGGCGACAGCAGGCGCGTCCTCGAGGCACTGATGCAGACGCCGGTCACGCTCTTTGCCTATCCGAACGGCGTGCCGAACCGCGACTACGATGCCACGCACGTGCGCATGGTGCGCGAAGCGGGCTTCGTTGCCGCCGTGAGCACCGCCACCGGCGCCGCCCGTGCGGAGAGCGACCTCTTTCAGCTCCCTCGCTTCACTCCCTGGACGTCGAGATCGCCGAAATTCGACCTCCTCATGCTGCGCAATCTTTCGCGGCGCAACGAGCTGCGCGCTGCATGATCGATCCGCTCGCCGGAAGAGCGCCTTTGCGAAGCGGCATGCTAGAGTCGACGCGAACATCGGCGAAGCGATTCCCTACTCACGTTCGTAGAAGACGGCGCTCATGTCGGATCGATGCCTGGTAACCGGGGCGGGCGGCTTCATCGGCAGTCATCTGGTCGAGCGCCTCGTACGTGACGGCGCAATCGTTCGCGCCTTCGTTCACTACAATTCGCGCAACGACTGGGGCAACCTGCAACTGGTCGATCGTGCGGTGCTCGATGAAGTCGAAATTGTTACCGGCGACGTCGCCGATCCGTTCTCGGTGCGCAACGCGATGCGCGACGCGCGCGTCGTCTACCATCTTTCGTCGCTGATCGCGATTCCGTATTCGTACGTCGCGCCGCAAAGCTACGTAACCACGAACGTGCAGGGTGCGATCAATGTG
>DATLNR010000085.1:0-4187 GCA_035536655.1 Casimicrobiaceae bacterium | reverse complement strand
ACTCCAACGTACCGATGCAGAATTTCCGGCTCCCGCGTCAACGCCGCCGAATCGCCGCTCCACGCGACGCGGCCTTTCTCGACGATGTAGTGCCGATCGGCCAGCCGCGTCAGCGGGCCGATATGTTTATCGATGACGACGAGCGTCAGTCCTTCCTGCTTGAGCGTCGCGAGGCACTGCCAGATTTCGGCGCGCACCAACGGCGCCAGGCCCTCGGTCGCTTCGTCGAGAATCAACAGACGCGGATTGGTCATTAACGCGCGGCCAATGGCGAGCATTTGCTGCTCGCCGCCCGAGAGCTGGCTGCCGAGATGCGTCGCGCGCTCCTTCAACCGGGGAAACAGCGCATGGACGCGATCGATCGTCCACGCGGCGGCCTTGTCGCGCGGCGCGCGAGCCGTCGCGACGAGATTCTCGTGCACGGTCAGCGTCGGAAACACTTGACGCATCTCCGGCACGAGGCCGATGCCGCGTTGCGCGATGCGATACGAAGGCCAGCGGCCTATCGACTGGCCGTCGAAGCGGATCTCGCCGTCATGCGTCGGCAGCATGCCGAGCATGCTCTTGACCGTCGTCGTCTTGCCCATGCCGTTGCGGCCGAGCAGCGTGATGCACTCGCCGGCGTCTGCGGCGAACGCGATGCCGAACAATGCCTGGCTCGCGCCGTAGAAGGCCGTCAGGTTGTCGACTTCGATCAGCGCCATGCCAGCGTCAAACGACGAGGTCCTGCTCACCGAGATACGCAGCGCGAACGTCCGCATTTGCGCGAATCGCCTCCGGCGTCCCGCACGCGAGCACGCGGCCATAGACCAGCACCGAAATGCGATCGGCGAGCTTGAACACGGCATCCATGTCGTGCTCGACGAGCAGTACGCCATAGCGACGCTTGAGCGACGCGAGCAAGCGGACGAGCCGCTCCGATTCGGCGAGGCTCATGCCGGCCATCGGCTCGTCGAGCAGCAGGAGCTTCGGCTGCGTCACGAGCGTCATCGCGATCTCGAGCTGACGCCGCTCACCGTGCGCAAGCTCGTCGACCGGCGTCTCCGCACGGCCCGTCAGCCCGACCTGCGCGAGCGCTTCCTGCGCACGAGCGACCAACGGCGCATCCTCGGCCACCGGCTGCCAAAACGCGAAGCTATGACCGGCATGCGCCTGCGCCGCGAGGATCACGTTCATCAACACCGAGAAGTCGAGGAACACCGACGTGATCTGATAGCTGCGGCCGACGCCGGTCAATGCGCGTTGGTACACTGGTTCGGCACTGACATCGCGTCCGTCGAAGACGATCTTGCCTGCATCCGGCGCGAGCTCGCCCGAAAGCTGGTTGATCAGCGTCGTCTTCCCTGCGCCGTTCGGTCCGATCACCGCGTGCACTTCGCCGTGCTCGACGGTCAGGTTCACGCCGTCGGTCGCCGTCAAACCGCCGAAGCGCTTCATCAAGCCGGTCACTTCGAGCAAGCTCACGATCGCGCTCTCGCCCGCGCACGCTGCCGATCGCGATCGACCAGCGCGCCATACAGGCCTTTTTTCGCCGTCAGCACGATGACGACGATCAATGGACCGAGCACGATCATCCAGTGCGTCGTGTAGCTCGCGAGAATTTCCTCGAAGATGAGCAACGCGACCGCGCCGGCGACCGGCCCGACGACGGTTGCCATGCCACCCAGCACGATCATGACGATCAGATCCCCCGACGCCTGCCACGCCATGTACGAGGGCGCCGCAAACTTCGTCAGGTTCGCAAGCAGCATGCCGGCGAGCACGCACACCAGCGCGGAAATGACATACGCGGTCAGCTTGTAGCGCAGCGTCGGGAAGCCGAGTGCCGCCATGCGTCGTTCGTTGCTGCGACAGCCGCGCAGCACCATGCCGAAGCGCGAATGGACCAGGCGCTGAAGCAACACCAGCGCGGCGAGCAACAGAATGAACGTCGCGTAGTAGAGCACCGTGTTGCTGTTCAGCGTGAACAAGCCGAAGTCGCTGCGCGTCAGGATCGTCAGTCCGTCATCGCCTCCGTACTGCTTGAGGCTGATCGACAGGAAATAGAACATCTGCGCGAACGCGAGCGTGATCATGATGAACGCCATGCCGCTGGTTCGCAGGCAGACAAGGCCGATGACCACGGCGACGAGCGCGCCGACGCTCAACGCGACCGCGAGCTGGATCCACCCATTGACGATCCCGTGATGCGCGAGGATGCCCACCGCATAGGCTCCGATCCCGATGTACATCGCGTGCCCGAAGCTGACCAGCGCTCCATAGCCCAATATGAGGTTCAACCCGACGGCGGCGAGCGCGAAGATGATGACGCGCGTGAAGAGCGTGACGTAGAACGGCTGCGCGATCAGCGTCGAGATGACCGGAACCAGCGCGAGCGCAATCAGCAGTACCGCCGCGACGACATGATGCGGCTGCACGCGTGAACGGCTGCCGGTGGCAAGCGATGGCGACGGCGCCGTGTCGCTCGTGGGGCCGCCGGCGGTCATCCGTGCCTGACCGGGAAAAGTCCCTGCGGACGGATCGCAAGCACCACGGCCATCAGCACGTAGATCAACATCGACGCGATCGCCGGTCCGGCCGCTTGCGCGAGCGAGCGCTCGAGGAACTCGCGGAGCAGCGTTGGCAGGAACGCGCGGCCGATCGTATCGACAATGCCGACGATCAGCGCGCCGTAGAACGCGCCGCGAATCGAGCCGATGCCGCCCGTCACGATGACGACCAGCGTCAGGATCAGGATCGGCTCGCCCATGCCGGACTGCACCGACACGATCGGCCCGGCCATCAGCCCGGCAAGTCCGGCAAGCCCGGCGCCGAGCCCGAACACCAACGTGTTGAGCCGGCGAACATTGACGCCGAGCGCCGCGACAATCTCCGGATGCGTCGCGCCGGCGCGAATGAGCATACCGACCCGAGTTCGATGGATAAGCAGATACAACCCGACACCGACGGCCGCCCCGACCCCGATGATGGCAAATCGATAAGCCGGGTAAGGCAGCCCGAAGAGCTGCACGGTGCCGGACAGCACCGTCGGCGCATTCATGTAGACCGACGCGGGCCCCCAGATGATGCGCACCAGTTCGTTGAAGAACAGGATCAGACCGAACGTCGCCAGCACCTGATCGAGATGGTCGCGGCGATAGAGCCGCGCGAGCGCCACCCGCTCGACGATGATGCCGAGCAGCATCGCCGCGGGAACGGCCACGACGCCGGCGAGCAGGAACGATCCGGTTCGCTCGAACACCGTGGCCGCGAAGTACGCGCCCATCATGTACAGCGACCCGTGCGCGAGATTCACGAAGTTCATGATCCCGAACACGAGCGTGAGCCCGGCGGCGAGCAGGAACAGCAGCACGCCGAGCTGCAGGCCGTTCAGCGCCTGCGTGAGGAAGAGGCCGAGCGTCATCCCCTGCGAAGGGACCCGCGAGCGACCGGGCCCCTTGGCTGACTGCTGCGGTTACTTAAGCGTGCACTGCGCCGAGTACGCGTCCTGGTGCGCCTTGAGCGGCGTCGCGACGGTCTTCAGGTTCACGCGGCCCTTGGCGTCCTTTACCACTTCGAACACGTGCATGTCCTGAATCGGGAAGTTGTTGTTGCCGAACTTGAAGTCGCCGCGGACGCTCTTGAAGTCGCCGGCCTTCAGCGCCGCCATGAACGCCTTCTTGTCGGAGACATTGCCCTTGACTTTGCCGATCGCCGAGTCGAGCAAAAGCGCCGCATCGTACGACTGCGCCGCGTACTGCGATGGAATGCGGTTGTACTTCTTCTCGAAGTCCTCGACGAATTTCTTGTTGACAGGATTGTTGAAGTCGGGACCCCAGAACGTGCCCGAGATGACGCCGAGGGCGTCGTCCTTCTGCGCCGGCAGCGTCGATCCATCGGTCGTCGACGTCGAGAGCAGCGGAACCTTGCCCATCAAGCCGGCCTGCTTGTACTGGCGAACGAAGTTGACGCCGAGGCCACCGGGATAGAAAACGTAAACCGCGTCCGGCTTCTTCGCGGCGACTTGCGCGAGCTCGGCGGAGAAGTCGGGCTGGTTCAGCGGCGTGTAGATCTCGTCGACGACCTCGCCTTTGTAGAAGCGCTTGAAGCCGGCGATGAAGTCCTTGCCCGCCTGATAGTTCGGGGCCATGCCGATGACGCGCTTGTAGCCCTTGTCGGTCGCGTACTTGCCGACGACCTCGGCCTGG
>DATLNR010000084.1:0-6295 GCA_035536655.1 Casimicrobiaceae bacterium | reverse complement strand
GAGGCGACGTGCTCGCTCGACGCCGAAAGCGAGCGGATGGTCCAGCGCGCGCTGGAACCGCTGATGGCACTCCGCACGGTACTGACGATCGCACATCGTCTCGCGACCGTGCGTAACGCCGACCGCATCGCGGTGCTCGAGAACGGACGCATCGTCGCTATAGGGCCGCACGACCGGCTTGTCGTCGACAGTCCGCTCTACGCGAGGCTCGCCGCGCTGCAGTTCAACACGCCTGGGACGCCGCCTTCGAGCGATGCTAACGAGCGCGCCGAGCCATCGCTCAGCCGGAGTTCCTGACAGCGAACATGGTTGCGGCGAACGGTCGTTCGATAGTAAAATACGCGGTTCTCCGCAGCTTTCCCCGCGTTGCGATGGTCGTCAATCACCCGAACAGTCCTTACGAATTGCACCAGCCGTTCGCGCCGGCCGGCGACCAGCCGGAAGCCATCGACAAGCTCGTCGAAGGGCTCGACGACGGCCTCTCGTTTCAGACGCTGCTCGGCGTCACCGGTTCGGGCAAGACATACACGATGGCCAACGTGATCGCGCGCACCGGGCGACCCGCGCTCGTGCTTGCGCCGAACAAGACGCTTGCGGCGCAGCTTTACGCCGAGTTTCGCGAGTTTTTTCCCAACAACGCGGTCGAGTACTTCGTCAGCTATTACGACTACTACCAGCCCGAGGCATACGTCCCGTCGCGCGATCTCTACATCGAGAAGGACAGCTCGATCAACGAGCACATCGAGCAAATGCGTCTGTCGGCGACGAAAGGCATTCTCGAGCGTCCCGACTGCATCATCGTCGCGACCGTCTCGGCGATTTACGGTATCGGCGATCCGAACGAGTACCACAGCATGATCCTGCACGTGCGCGAGGGAGATCGCCTTTCGCAGCGTGAAGCGATCAAGCGCCTGACCGAGTTGCAGTACACGCGTGCCGAAATGGACTTCCGGCGCGGCACGTTTCGCGTTCGCGGCGACGTGCTGGATGTGTTCCCCGCCGAACACGCGGAGAACGCAGTGCGGATCTCGACGTTCGATGACGAGATCGAGTCGATGCAGCTGTTCGATCCGCTGACCGGTCATGTCAAGCAGCGCATCTCGCGCTTCACGATCTTTCCGTCCTCGCACTACGTGACCGGTCGCCGCAAGGTGCTCGACGCGATCGACGCGATCAAGGTCGAGCTCGCCGAGCAGAAAGAGGCGTTCGTCGCGCAGATGAAGCTGATCGAGGCGCAGCGCATCGAGCAGCGCACGCGCTTCGATCTCGAGATGATGATCGAGATCGGCTACTGCAAGGGCATCGAGAACTACTCGCGCTACTTGTCGGGCCGCAATCCGGGCGAGCCGCCGCCGACGCTGATCGACTACATCCCGCGCAACTCGATCCTGATCGTCGACGAGAGCCACGTCACCATTCCGCAGGTCGGCGGCATGTATAAAGGCGACCGGGCGCGCAAGGAAAACCTGGTCAATTACGGCTTCCGGTTGCCGTCCGCGCTCGACAACCGGCCGCTGCGCTTCGACGAGTTCGAGCGAATGCTGCCGCAAACGATTTTTGTCTCCGCGACGCCGGCCGATTATGAGAAGAAGCATGCGGGGCAGGTCGTCGAGCAGGTCGTGCGGCCGACCGGGCTCGTCGACCCGGTGCTGGAAGTGCGGCCGGCGCGCACGCAGGTCGACGACCTGCTGTCGGAGATCAAGCTTCGTGTCGAGCGCAACGAGCGCGTGCTCGTGACGACGTTGACCAAGCGCATGGCCGAGGATCTGACCGACTATCTCGCCGAGCACGGCGTCAAGGTCCGTTACTTGCATTCCGACATCGACACCGTCGAGCGCGTCGAGATCATTCGCGATTTGCGGCTCGGCGAGTTCGACGTGCTCGTCGGCATCAACCTGCTGCGCGAAGGGCTGGACATCCCCGAGGTCTCGCTCGTCGGCGTGCTCGATGCGGACAAGGAAGGGTTCCTCCGCGCCGAGCGCAGCTTGATCCAGCCGATCGGCCGCGCCGCGCGCCACATCAACGGGATGGCGATCCTCTACGCGGACAAGATGACCGACTCGATGAAGGTGGCCATTGCCGAGACGGACCGGCGGCGCGCCAAGCAGGTCGCGTTCAACGCGTCGATGGGCATCACGCCGAAGGGCGTGCAGAAGCGCATCAAGGACCTGATCGACGGCGTCTACGACATCGACGCCGAGCGGAAGTCGTTGAAGGCCGCGGAGGCACACAAGAAGTACGAGCGACTGACCGAGAAGGATCTCGAGAAAGAGCTGAAGCAGCTCGAGAAGCAGATGCTCGACGCCGCGAAGAACCTCGAGTTCGAGCGCGCGGCCGAGCTGCGCGACCGGCTGTATCAGTTGAAAGAGAAGCTCTTCGGCGTCGCGTTGCCGACCGAAGTCTAGGCGGCGAGTCGGAACACGCGCTGCGCGTTGCCCGCAAGGATTCCGTCGCGCAGCGCGGGATCGTCGCGATAGGTCTGCTCGACCAGTGTGCCGGGTTCCTGCTCGCCGAGCGGGAACGGCGCAT
Organism: Casimicrobiaceae bacterium; assembly: GCA_035536655.1. Lineage (GTDB taxonomy): Bacteria > Pseudomonadota > Gammaproteobacteria > Burkholderiales > Casimicrobiaceae > VBCG01. The sequence continues at coordinate 3,766 of DATLNR010000084.1, read as the reverse complement.
CGGTGCCGAGCATGACGCGATCGGCCCCCATGCGCTCGACGAGAAGCGCAAGCGCCGTCGGGTCGAAGATCGCCGAGTCGACGTAGAACCGATCGCAGTACGACGACGGCAGGTTTGGGCAGTCGACGCGCACGATGTCGCGATGTCGCCACGCGTTGTCGACGCGTCCGGCGAGCCACGCGAAGCTGCCGCCGCCGTGCGCGAAGATCAGCGCGAGGCTTCGTGGAAGGCGCTCGAACGCGCCCGACAGAATCAGCGAGACGATCGTCAGTTGCGTCTCGGCCGGCATCGCGACGAGCCATGGCAGCATCCAGCGCTTCATCCGCCCGTCGCTCATCATGTCCCAAGGGTGAACGAGCACCGGCATCTCTTCAGTGGCGCAATGCCCGAGGAACTCACAGATGCCCGGATCGTCGAGCCCGCGCGCTTCGACGTGGTTGCCGATCTGCACGCCGATATGGCCGCTGCGCCGGGCGTGCGTGACTTCCCGGCACGCCGCGCCGACGTCCTGCAACGGGACCTGCGCCAGCGGCTTCAGCCGGCGCGGATCAGAGGAGCAGAACTCGAGCACGCGATCGTTCATCCGCGACGACCATGCCGTAGTGCGCTCGGTCTTCCATGCGTAACCGAACATGACCGGCGTTGCGCAGACGAACTGCACGTCGATGCCGGTCGCGTCCATCCAGCGAAGTCGCGTGGCCGCGTCCCACAGCATCGCCTGCACCGGTCGAAACGGCTTGTCGCCGATCATGATCTGCCCGCGACCGCCGCCCTGGTCGAGCAACCACGGCGCGCGCTCGTCGGCGGACGCGGCTTCCTCGCGCGTGATCGGTGGAAAGACGTGCGCGTGGATGTCGATCTTCACGTCGCCGCGCTCGCGAGCTTGCCCGGATGCACGGCGCCGCACGCGGCGCACTTGCGCAGCGCTGCATCGTCGTAGAAGCGAGCGAAAAGCGGCGGCAGATCGCGAACGATGCTTTGCAACTGAACCTCGGCGCGGTGGACGAGCGCGTTGCACTGCAGGCAATACCATTCGAAGCCGTCGACGGCGCCGGGCGGCCGCCGGTACTCGATGACCAGGCCCAGACTGTCGGCCGGTCGTTGCGGCGAATGGCGCACGTGCGGCGGCAACAGGAAGATGTCCCCTTCGCGAATCGCCATGTCCCGCGGCCGTCCCTCTTCGATGACGCGCAGCACGATGTTGCCCTTGAGCTGGTAGAAGAATTCCTCGAGCGGATCGTCGTGGTAATCGGAGCGCAGGTTCGGACCGCCGACGACGGTGACGATGAAATCGCCGTCCTCCCATACCTGCGCGTTGCCCACCGGCGGCTTCAGCTTGTCGCGATGCTCGTCGATCCATCGCGCGAAATTGAGTGGGGCGCGCATCACGTCGCACCGACGGGCTTGTGGGCAACCGCCCTGATCTCGATGCGCATCTGCGGGTGCGGCAGCTGGTGCACGGCGACCGTTGTACGGGCTGGCCCATCGCGCCCGAAGAACTCGCCATACACCTCGTTGTAGCCGCCGAAGTCGTTCATGTCGACGAGAAAGCTCGTGATCTCGACGACATCGGAGAGCGACGCGCCGGCCGCTTGAAGGATCGTTGCAAGCTTCGTGATGACGGCGCGCGTTTGCTCGCGGATGTCCAGCCGCATTGTTCCAAGCGTGTCGGACGAAGCGCCCGCGATGGTGTTGTCCGGCCGCCGCGACGACAACCCGGACACGTAGAGGAAATCGCCGGCGCGCCGGTAGTGCGGATAGTTGCCTCGGGGTTGCGCCAATCCTCCGAGCTCGTTGCGCGTTGCGTTCGGCATGGGTCTTCGCCTCGTCGAACGAAGTATAGAGGCTCGACCGACGGCTCGAGCCCTACGCCGTGCCGACCAGCTTGAGCCCGAGGATACCGGCCACGATCAGCGCAATGCATCCGATGCGCGCGATCGTCACCGATTCGCCGAACAGCACGATGCCGAGGATCGCCGTGCCGACGGCACCGATGCCGGTCCAGACCGCATAAGCCGTCCCCACCGGGAGTTCCTTGAGCGCGAGACCGAGCAACCAGAAACTCAACCATGCGGCCGCGATCGTGACAACGGTGTACGGAAGGCGCGTGAAACCGTCGGATGCTTTCATGCTGACCGACCAGACGACTTCGAGAAGGCCGGCAGCGAGCAGGATGAGCCAGGGTGTTGTCGTGATCATTGCGGTTCGATCAGTTCGCGAAGCGAGCGAAGATGGCGGTCGAGCGCCTTACGACCGCCGGCGCTCAATCGATACCACGTTACGGGCTTGCGATCGGCGAACGTGCGCCGCAGCGCAACGTAGCCCTCGTCTTCGAGGCGCCGAAGCTGCGCGCCGAGATTGCCGTCAGTCAGCTCGAGCTGTTCCTTGAAGCGCGAGAAGCTGATCTCGCCATGGCGCGCGAGCAGCACCGCGATGACCAGGCGGACACGATGCTCGAGTGCCGCATCGAGGCCGTAGATCGCGTTCATGCGCCTGAATCGCGCTTGCGACGGCTTGCGACGATACCGGTCAGCACGAGCCACGCCGCGACGACGAGCCCGATCGTCGCCCACAGGAACGGCAGCGCGACGAGCGCCATGACGACGTAAGCCGCGAACAACAGGACACCGCTCCATAGCAGCGGACGCTCGAGATGCACGCTGGCGAGCGTGTAGAACAGGCCGCCGACGAGCAGCACGTTCGGCGCGACCGACGCGGCGGTCATCTTGCCCGCGATAGCCGGGAGGAAAACGAGGAACAAGGCCACGGCGGCGAACGAGTAGTGAGCGTGTAGCGTCGCCCGAGCTCGCGGTCGTTGATGCCGGTCCTGATGCCGTGCCGCACACCGAGCCAGGCGCTGACGAGTCCGCCTGCCGGGCCGACGAGAAGCCAGTACCAGCCGGCCCAGCGAGGCGCGAAGTCGGGAAGCGCAAACCCGATGGCGATAATCGCCGCCCACAGCACGTAGATCGTCGGCAGCGCATCGGCGCGATCCGAGCGTCGCACGGCATCGGCGACGAAAGCGAGGTCATCGCGGGCTTGGTCGGTGGTCGTCATTCGTCCCTCCCGGAGTGAGTGGTGATCTCATAGTACTTTGTAATGCAGAGTTGTCAACGTCGCTGCGTTGGCGGACGTTGCGTGTGCTGGCCTTGCCAACGGCCGTCGCGGCGCCCGGCGCTTTCCCCGGCCGCCCGGGTTGCCGGGTAGAATCCCGCCGCTAACCGCTTCAACCGGAGGAACGATGAGAACCTTGAAAATGCTGGTACCGGCCGTGCTGCTGGCCAGCGCCGCGGCGACCGCGCAGACGCCGCTCAAGATCGGCTTCATCGCCGAGCTGTCCGGCCCGCAGGGCGCGCTCGGCCAGGACCAGTACGACGCGTTCATGATGGTCATCGAGCAGAACGGCGGTCGCCTGGGCGGCGTGCCCGTGCAGGTGCTGCGCGAGGACAGCCAGCTCAAGCCCGAGGTCGCGACGCAGATCGTCGACAAGCTGATCGAGAAGGAGAACGTTCCGATCATCACCGGTGTCACGTTCTCGAATGTGATGATGGCAATCCACAAGAAGATCACCGACAAGGAGGTTTTCCTGATCGGCAGCAACGCGGGTCCCGCGCCGATCGCCGGCGCCCAGTGCTCGCCGTACGCATTCATCACGTCGTGGCAGAACGATAACCAGGCCGAGGTCGTCGGCAAGTACGCGACCGACAAGGGCTACAAGCGCGTCGTCGGCATGGCCCCGAACTATCAGGCGGGCAAGGACTTCATC
>DATLNR010000083.1:0-30232 GCA_035536655.1 Casimicrobiaceae bacterium | reverse complement strand
TAGCGTTATGTAGCGTCTCCCCAAACGCTTCGCAGCGAGGATCCAATGCAGGCAAGCACGCTCGTCACTGTCGTCACGTTCGTCGCTGCGGCTTCGCTGGCCGTTCCCCAGGCGTTCGCGAGCAACACTATCTACCGTTGCAACGAAGCGGGTGCCACCGTTTACTCCGATCGTCCCTGCAGCGCGCAGTCGCAGGCCGTCGCGCTTTCGAGCGTCAGCGCCGTGTCCTTCACCCAGCGCAGCGAAAGCGACTTCGGCGCATTGCCAGTGGCGCTTGGCATGTCGCCGAAGGCCGTCTTCCAGGCGATGGGACGGCCGCGAGAAACGGTCGCGATGCTGCAAGGCCGCCAACTCGTCGAATACTGGCTGTACCGCGGTGCACACGGCGCGACGCGCATCGCATTCGAGCAAGGCCGCGTCACTGCCGTCGCCGCCCATTGAGTCGATCGCCGCTCGACGAACAACTTCGCGCGCAACGCGCGCCTGTGGCAAGCTCCGCGCGATGAAGGCGTGGTCTTGGACGTGGCTTGCGTTTGCCGCGCTTCTGGCGTCGTGCTCGGCACCGGAAGCGCCTCGTGCACCTGCGCAACCATCGGCCCCCGCGGCGCCGCTCACGATCACGCCGCCGGCTGATCGTGCCGATGCGCCCGTCGTCCGCCGCGAGCTGCCGACGACGCCTCAGCAACCGATTCCAGCGCAACCGCCGGTTACTGCCGCGCCGATTGCGCCGGCCATCGACCTGCCGGCTGGCGCGATCTACGTTTGCGTGATCGATCGCGAAGGAACGCGGCGGCAGACGGTCATCGAGTTCACGTCGCCGCGTGTGCTCGAGCTCTGCCGCAAGCATCCGGAGATGGGCCCGTGCCAGTACGAGCGCAACGTGTGTCGCGGAGCCGGCGGCCGCGTGTTCGCATCGGGCGCACAGGAGATCACGCTCGCGACGGAAGCGGAGTACGACCGCAAGGTGATGCGCGTGCGGTTTCGCGCGAACTAAAACGTCGTCACCAGACGCTCGGCCCCGCTGCCTTCGCAAGGCGCGTGAGCGTCGACGCGAGTCCGAGGCCGGTTTCGTCGCGCAGCGCCTTCTCGCGCGTGCGCAGTTGCGCCGGCGAGCAGTCGACCGGTGCGCCGGTCGCCGCCAGTGCGATGACATTACCGAACGATGTCGCGGGCAACGCCATCGCGCGCCCGTCGAAGGCGGCGCGCATGCGGTCGAGCGATGCGTCGACCTGGCGGTGGCGGCTCAACAGATTCGTCGCCAGCATCGCGTCGCTGCGCATTCGCGCACGGCATCGCCGGTAGAACGCCTCGCTGTCGAGCGCGCCAACGCGACCGCGCGCGTCGTAACCATCAACGAGAATGAGATCGAACGCCGGCCCGGGGGACGACAGGTACTGAAGGCCGTCGCCGATCTCGATGACGAGCCGCGGCGGATCGTCGGGAAGCTTGAAGAACTGGCCGGCGATGTGCGCGACATCCTCCCGTGATTCGACGACGGTGATCGTCGAACGCGGGCGATGGCGATAAAGGAACTTCGCGACCGAGCCGGCGCCGAGGCCGATCATCAACGCACGCCGCGGCCACCAGCGATCGTCGCGCACGAGCAGCGGAAACATCATCTCGCGCGTGTACTCGAGCTCGAGCGCGAACGGTCGCGCGAGGCGCATCGCGCCCTGGATCAAACGAGAGCCGAACGACAGGTAACGGACGCCGCGCTCTTCGCTTATTTGGATGCGGCTCACAGAGGACAGAATCAGTGTTGGACAGGAGTAAGGCCGCCGGCGAGCCGAAGCCGGTGATATTGTCTGTTGTCTGACTTCTCACTCCTGACTCCTGACTTCTGATCTGATCCAGCTGGTCGTTTCCGGAACGGCCACCGGTGCCATCTACGCGCTGGCGGCGCTCGGCTTCACGCTGCTCTGGCAGGCGTCCGGCACGATCAACTTCGCGCAGGGTGAGTTCGTGATGCTGCCGGCGTTCACGATGCTCGCCGGCCTCGCCATCGGCCTGCCGTTGCCGGCGGCATTCGTTGTGGCGTGCATCGCCGCGATGGTCGTGCTCGGCGTCGGCTTCAAGCAGATCATCGTCGACCCGCTGATCCGCCACGGCGTCATTCCGCTGGTGATCGCCACGCTCGGCCTTGCGATCGCGCTCAAGACGTCGGTGCGCGCGGGCTATAGCGCCGAGGCGCACCAGTTCCCGAGCCTGTTTCCCGCCGGTCAGCTTGCGATCGCCGGCGTCAACGTGTCGTATGCCGACATCGGCACGCTGGTCGTGGCCGGCGTGATCGTCGTTGCGCTGCAGGCGTTCGTCACGCGAACGATGACCGGTCGCGCGATGCAGGCCGTCGCACAGAACGCCGAAAGCGCGCGCGTGCTCGGCATCAACGTGCGGCGCATGGTCCTCTACACGTTTCTGATCAATGCCGTGCTGGCCGGCGTTGCGGCGCTTCTCGTGACGCCCACGTACCTGGCCAAGTTCGACATGGGCGACTCGATCGGGCTCAAGGCCTTCCTCGCCGCCATCATCGGCGGCTTCAATCAGGCGCGCGGCGCCCTGGTCGGCGGCGTCCTGATCGGCGTCCTCGAGAACCTCGTCGGTTTCTACGTCTCGCCGGCGTACAAGGAAGGCGTTGCGCTGATGCTCTTTCTCGTCGTCATCCTGGTTCGTCCCGAGGGACTGCTTGGCCGCGTCGAGGAGCGCAAGGTTTGAGCGCCGCGGCGGCAGCGAGCGCATCGAAACGATTCGATGGAGCGACGTTGGCGCGCGTCGCGCTTCTTGCGATCGCGGTCGGTGGCGTTGCGGTGCTCGCTGCGTACGCAAAGCGCAGCGAGGTATACCTCCTCACGCTCTACTGCGTGTACCTGATGGCGACGATGGGCTTAAACCTTACCGTCGGCTACGCAGGTCAGATGTCGCTTGGGCAGGCGGCGTTTGTCGGCATTGGCGCGTACATCGCGGCAATCGCGCTCAAGGCAGGCGTTCCGTTCCTGCTCGTCGTGCCGATGGCCGCGCTGGCGTGCTTCCTCGTCGGTCTCGCGCTCGGCTTTCCGGCGCTTCGCGTTCAGCACCACTACCTCGCGTTTGCGACGCTCGGCTTCAACGTGCTCGTCTATCTCGCCATGCGCAACGAAGAGAGAATCACCGGCGGCACGTACGGCATCTCGAACATTCCGCGGCCAGCGATCGTCGTCGACCTTTCCGGGCACGTCGCTTACTTCCATCTGACGCTTGTCGCGCTGCTTCTGCTCGGTGCTGCGCTGTGGTGGCTGCTGCGCTCGCCCTGGGGACGCGCGTTCGCCGCGTTGCGCGACAACCCGATCCGCGCCGAGAGCCTTGGCGTCAACATCACCGCGTACACGCTGCTCGCGTTCGCGATCGGCGCCGCGTGCGCCGGCATCGCCGGCGTGTTCTACGCGTCGCTCGTCGAGTTCATCGAGCCCGGACCGTTCCACTTCTCGACGTCGCTGCTGATGCTGCTGGCCGTGATCGTCGGCGGCGCCGGCCGCTTCTTCGGGCCGGCCGTCGGCACGGCGATCATCGTGCTCCTGCCCGAGCTCTTGCGCGGATCGACGTTACCGTGGCTCAAGTTCATGCAGACCTGGTATCTCGCCGTGTTCGGCATCGCGGTCGTCGTGTTGATGGTGTGGTTGCCCGGTGGTCTGTTGTCGATTCCCGATCGACTGCGTCGTTTGCGGGCCCCGCGATGAACGCAGCGGCGCAACGGCTGCTCGCCGTGCGGGACGTGCGCAAGCACTACGGCGCGATCAAGGCGGTCGACGGCGTTTCGTTCTCGGTCGCACCAACCGAGATCGTCGGCGTCATCGGACCGAACGGATCGGGCAAGACGACGTTGTTCAATGCGATCCTGGGCCAGATCAAGCCGACATCAGGATCGGTGGAGCTCGATGGCGTGGACATCACCGGCATGTCCCCGCTCGAGCTGTCGCGACGTCGCGTCGGGCGGACGTTCCAGACGTTGCAGGTGTTCGGCCAGTTGTCGGTGAAGGACAACCTGATCGTTGCCGCGCAGGAGTTCAGCGGATCGTTGCCGGGCCGCCTGTTCGCGCGGCCAGACGCCGGACTCGGCGAACAAGCCGACCGCATGATCGAGCTTTTCCGTCTGAAGCATGTCGCCACGTTGGCGGCCGGAAGTCTGTCCTACGGACAGCAAAAGCTGATCGACATCGCGATGGCGTTCATGCCGTCGCCGCGGCTGGTGCTGCTCGACGAGCCCTGCGCCGGCGTCAATCCAAGCCTCGTCGACGAGCTGCGCGACCTGCTCGTCGCGCTCAATCGCACGCAGGGCGGCAGCTTCGTCGTCATCGAGCACAACATGGACTTCATCATGAAGCTCTGCCCGCACGTGATCTGCCTGGTCGAGGGCAAGGTGCTGTCGGAAGGACCGCCATCGCGCGTGCAGACGGATCCCGCCGTGCTCGAAGCCTATCTGGGAAACTGACGATGCGCGCGCGGGTCATCGAGTTCGAGCGCGTCGTCGCCGGCTACACGCCGAGCCTCACGATATTGAACGAGACGACGCTGGATGCGCGGGCCGGCGAAATCACGGTTCTGATCGGTCCGAACGGCGCCGGCAAGTCGACGGTGCTGAAGACGCTGTTCGGCCTCTTGACGCCGCGCTCGGGCGAAGTCCGCTTTGAAGGACGCAGAGTCAACGGCGTCTCGCCACGCGCGCTGCTGGCGCAGGGCATGGCGTTCGTGCCGCAGGGTCGCAATCTGTTCGCTTCCCTTTCGGTCCGTCACAACCTCGAGCTCGGCGGCATCACGCTGCCGCGCGCGGAATTGCCGAAGCGCATCGACGAAGTGCTCGCGCGTTTCCCGCGCATCGGCGAGCGCATCGACAATCAGGCGTCGACGCTGTCCGGCGGCGAGCAGAAGCAGCTCGAGGTCGGCCGCGCGCTGTTGTTGCACCCGCGCTGCTTGTTGATCGACGAACCTTCGATCGGCTTGTCGCCGAAGCTCGTGCAGGACGTGATGCTGCTGTTGCGTGCATTGGCGGACGCAGGCACGACGATCCTGATGGTCGAGCAGAACGTGCGCACGGCGTTGAAGTACAGCGACCGCGCACTGGTGCTCGAGATGGGCCGCCTCGCGCTCGACCGGCCGGCGTCCGCGCTGCTCGGCGATCCCGATCTCAACCGGCTGTTTCTCGGGGGCCATGTGAAGGGCGCGGCATGATGCCGTCGTCCCGAGCGCTGCCGCGTCCGATCGCGCTCGCCGCACTGACCGTGCTCGACCTCGACCCGCCGAGCATGGTGCTTGCTGCGCACGAAGCCGGCTATTCGCATGTCGGCCTGCGATTGATTCCTGCAACGCCCGAGGAAGTGCGGCACGATTGCGTCGGCGACACGCCGCTGTTTCGAGAGACTCGCGCTCGCTTGGACGACACCGGCGTCCGCGCCTTCGACGTCGAGATCTTCCGGCTGACGCCCGACACGAACGTCGGCGACTATCGTGCGGCGCTCGAAACCGGCGCAAGACTCGGCGCATCGCACGCCCTCGTCGCCGGCAACGATCCCGATGAGACGCGACTGACCGAGCGCTTCGCTGCGTTCTGCGGAGTCGCCGCCGACTACGCGATGACGGCGAATCTCGAGCCGATGCCGTGGACCGACGTGAAAGGCTTCATCGATGGCCTTCGCGTCGTACGCAATGCGGCGCAGCGCAACGGCGCCGTGCTGATCGACGCGATCCATTTCGATCGTGCCGGAGGCGTGGCCGCCCAGATCCTCGAAGCGCCCGCGAACTGTTTGCATTACATGCAGATCTGCGACGCACCGGCAGCGCAACCGACGTCGCTCGACGAGTTGTTGTTCCAGGCACGCGAGCACCGACTGCTTCCCGGCGACGGTGGCCTGGATTTGGCCGGCATCGTCGGCGCACTGCCTCGCGATCTTCCGGTCTCCGTCGAAATCCCGCGTCGCGAACGGAGTCGCAGCATCGGCGCATTCGCACATGCCCGCGAGGCGCTCGATGCGACGCTTCGCTGGCTGGACGCTCATGCCCGATAGCCGAGACAAGCCACGCATCGCCGTCGCCGGCGCCGGCCTGATCGGCCGGACCCATATCGATGTCGCAATGCAAAGCGCAACGTGCACGCTGTCCGCCATCGTCGATCCCGCGCCGACCAGCGCCAACATCGCCTCGCGACACGGCGTTCCTCACTACCGATCGCTCGACGAACTGCTCGCTCGCGATCGGCCCGACGCCATCATCCTCGCGACGCCGAACGCGCTGCACGTGCCGCAGGCGCTGCAATGCATCGCGGCCGGCATCCCGGTTCTCGTCGAGAAGCCGATCGCAACGAACGTCGCCGAAGGCAAACGCCTGGTCGCCGCCGCACAGGCGGCGAAGGCGCGCGTCCTGGTCGGCCACCATCGCGCGCACAGCCCGATCATGACGCGCGCGAAAGCGGTCGTCGCATCTGGTGTTCTCGGCCGGCTTGTCGCGATCACCGGCAGCGCGATGTTCCTGAAACCGGATCACTACTTCGTGGACGGGCCGTGGCGTCGCGAGCCCGGAGGCGGCCCGATCCTGATCAACATGATCCACGAGGTGCACAACCTGCGCATGCTGTGCGGCGAGATCGTCGCGGTGCAGGCGCTTGCCTCGCATGCAACGCGCGGTTTCGCGGTCGAGGACACGGTGGCGATCGCTTTGCAGTTCGCCAACGGCGCGCTCGGCAGCTTCATGCTCTGCGACACGGCCGCGAGCGCGCGCAGCTGGGAGCAGACGTCGCGGGAGAACAAGGCTTATCCGCCCTACGACGACGAAGACTGCTATCTGATCGCCGGCACGAATGGCAGCCTCGCGATCCCGACGATGCGGCTCAAGACGTATCCGCGCGACACGGACCGATCGTGGTGGAAGCCGTTCGACGTTGCGACCCTCGACGTGGTGCGCGAGGATCCGCTGAAGCTGCAGCTCGAGCATTTCGGCGCCGTGGTCCGCGGGGACGCGGAACCGTTGGTCAGCCCGCGGGACGGCCTTGCCAACCTGCGCGTCACCGAAGCGATCGCCGAGGCCGCGAAGTCGGGTACGCTGGTCGAGATTGGCGATTGACTCACCGAGGACGGCAATGAAGATCGTGGTGCTCCACGGCATCAACCTCAACATGTTCGGCAAGCGTGACCCGAAGCAGTACGGCACGGCCACGCTCGACGAGATCGATGCCCGGCTGAAGGCACTCGGCGAGGAGCTTGGCGTCGATGTCGCGTGCTTCCAGACGAACTGCGAAGGTGCGATGTGCGAGCGCATCCACCGCGCGCACGGCGAGAAGATCGACGCGGTGCTGATCAACGCCGGCGCATGGACCCACTACAGCTACGGCATCCGCGACGCGCTCGCGATTCTCTCAGCGCCGATCTTCGAGGTGCACATGTCGAACGTCCACGCGCGCGAGCCATTCCGCCACGTCTCGGTGTTCGCCGACATCGTCAAAGGGCAGATCGCCGGCCTCGGCGTCGACAGCTACCTGGTCGCGTTACGTACCGCCGTGTCGTCGATCTCCGGCGACACGGCGCCCAAACGCTGACTTTTTACTTGCGGACCTTCGCAAGCTCCGCCTGAAGCTCGGCAAGGGTGCCGCCCAGCGCAGCGCCGTGCTTGTCGACGACCGGCTTCAGCTTTTCGCGCAGCTTCGCCTGCTCGGCATCCGAGAACTCGGTGACCTGCATGCCGTTCTTCTTCAGGTTGTCGAGCGCGGTGTTCGCCTGCTCGCGCGACATCTGGCGCTGATAGCGCGCCGCCTCGACCGCCGAATCCTGCAGGATCTTCTTCTCGTCAGCGGAAAGCCCGTCCCAGACCTTCTTGCTGATGATCACCGACTGCGGGTTGTACTGGTGGTTGGTCAGCGCCAGGTTCTTCTGCACTTCGTAGAACTTGTTCGCGCTGATGACCGTGACCGGATTCTCCTGCCCGTCGATCGCCTTCTGCTCGAGCGCCGTGTAGACCTCGGGGAACGCCATCGGCGTCGGGTTCGCGCCCAGCGCCTTGACCCAGTCGACGTTGATCGCATTCGGGATGACCCGAAGCTTCAATCCCGCGATGTCCTCGACCGTCTTGATCGGCCGGCGGCTGTTGGTCATCTGCCGAAAGCCCAGTTCCCAGTACGCGAGCCCGACGATGCCCTTGTCGGCGAGCTTCGCGTGCATCTTCTGGCCGAACGGGCCGTCGACGATCGCGTCGGCCTCGCGCGGACTGGCGAACATGAACGGGAAGTCGTAGACCTCGAAATCCTTCACCTGCGATGCGAGGATTCCCGAGTTGAGCGAAACGATGTCGATCGTGCCGCCCTGCAGTGCGGACACGTTCGCAGCATCGCCTCCGAGCGTGCCGCCCGGAAACAGAGCGACCTTCATCTTCCCGCCGGATTTTTGCCCGACCAGCTCGGCGAACCGCTCCATGCCCATCACGATCGGATGGCCCTTCGGGTTTTGCGTCGCGAACCGGAACTGCTTCTCCTGTGCCTGTGCGGCGCTTCCGAATGCCGCAATGGCGATGGCCGCGACGAGCGTCCTTACCCACGTGCGCTTGTTCATCGAATGGCTCCTTTGCTCGAATCGTTTCGTTGATGCGGGTATGCGGATGGTAGCGGCCGCGAAGGCGTACCCGTTTCGCCGTCCGGCCGTTGATCGAAATCCATGCTCTTGCTCATGCGTAGGAGAGCTTCGCCACGGCGCGAAGCGCCTCGGGCGTCGTCGTCGGAAACCCAAAGAACTCGAGGTACGCCGGAATCTGCTCGAACAGCATGTCGGTCCCCACTTGCACCGGGCAGCCGCCCGCTTGCGCCGCGACGAGAAACGGCGTCATCTCGCTCTTCATCACGACCTCGCCGACGAAGGTGCCGCGAGCGATGCGCGAAACGTCGACCGGCAGCGGGTCGCCTTCCTTCATGCCGAGCGGCGTCGCGTTGACGACGACGTCGTAACCGGCCGGATCGTTCGAGCCCGTCGCAACGCCGAGCGCCGGATACCGCGCGCGAAGCCGTGCCGCAAGCGCATCCGCCGACGCTCCGTCCATGTCGAAGAGTCCGATGCGCGCAACACCCGCCGCGGCGAGCGACGCTGCGATCGCCGAACCGACACCGCCGGTGCCCACGACCAGCGCACTCGCGCTCTGCAATCGAAAACCCTTGCGCAGCACACCGCGCACGAAGCCTTCGCCGTCGAACATGTCGCCGACGAGCCGGCCGTCGTCACGACGCAGCACCGCGTTGCACGATCCGGCGATCGCCACGGCCGGTGACACTTCGTCGAGCAACGCGACGGTCGTCACCTTGTGCGGCATCGTGACCAGCGCGCCGCGAATATTCGTCAGCTTGAACAGGCTCGTGAACACGTCCGTGTAATCGTCGGCGCGAATGCTCATCGGCACGACGACCGCGTCGACGCCGGCCTGCTCGAAGTAGGGGTTGTAGATCATCGGCGCCTTGAACGTCGCCGTCGGATAGCCGACATGCGCGATCAGCGTCGTCGTCCCTTTGATCACGTTCGACCTCCTAACCGCTCAACCACTTCGCCGGCACCGTGACGAGCGGCGGAAACAGGACCATCAGGAACAGCACGATGAACTCGGCCAGCATGAACGGCAGCACACCGCGCGTCACGTCGTCGATCTTCATCCGGCCGACTCCCGCCACGACGTTCAGCACCGTGCCGACCGGCGGCGTGATCAGTCCAATCGAATTGTTGATGATGAACAGCACGCCGAAGTACACCGGGTCGATGCCCGCCGCCCTGACCACCGGCATCAACACCGGCGTCAGGATCAGGATCGTCGGCGTCATGTCCATCGCGGTGCCGACCGCCATCACCAGCAGCATGATCGCGATCAGGAGCAGCGTCGGACTGCCGATGAGCGGCTGCAACAGGCCGACGATCTTGTTCGGCAGGTCGGCGATCGTGATGAGCCACGCCGAGACGAGCGCCGCGGCGACGAGAAACATGACGATGGCACTGGTCTTCGCCGCCGTCACGAACACCGCGTAAAGCTGATTGAGCTTCAGCTCGCGATAGACGACGGTGGCAACGAACAACGCATAGACCGCCGCGACGACGGCGGCTTCTGTCGGCGTGAAGACGCCGGCGCGCAAGCCGACGAGGATGATCACCGGTAGAAGCAGTGCCCACGTCGACTCGCGCAACGCCTTGAGCACTTCCGCGCGCGACTTGCGCGGCGGCGGCGTCAGCGCTTCGCGGCGTCCGAGCAGCCACCACGTGAACCAGAGTGCGGCGCCGATCAGGATGCCCGGGAAGATGCCCGCGAGGAACAGCTTGCTGATCGACACGTTCGCAGCTACGCCGAAGATCACGAAGCCGATCGACGGCGGAATGACCGGACCGATGACGCCCGACGCCGCAATCAATCCGCCCGAGCGCGCCTTGTCGTGACCGGCCTTGACCATCATCGGCAACAGCAACGCCGTCAGCGCCGCAGCATCGGCGACGGCCGACCCGGACAATGCGGACAGCAGCACCGCCGCCATGATCGCGACATACCCCAGGCCGCCTCTGATGTGACCGACCAGCGCAAGCGCCAGGTCGACGATGCGCTTGGACAAACCGCCGACGTTCATGATCTCGCCGGCGAGCATGAAGAACGGCACGGCCAAGAGCGGAAAGCTGTCGGCGCCGGTGATCAGGTTCTGCGCGAGGATCTGCGCGTCAAACGTGTTCAAATGAATCATCAACGCGACGCCGGTCGCGAGTAGCGCGTAAGCGATCGGAATGCCGAGCGCCATCGCACCGAGCAGCGCCCCGAGAAAGATCGCGACGGTCATGATCGCGGCCCGCGATCGTTCGCTCCCGGCGGCGCCGCAGCATCCTGGCGCTTGAGTTCTTCGCGCAACGACTCAAGCTCCGCCGCCTCCTCCGATTCCTTGACCATGACGAGCTCGGCCTCGGAGAGCCTGCCGGACAACGCCCGCCACAGTTCGCGCGCGAGCAACACTGCGGCTGAGACGGCGAAGACGATGCCCGAGGCATAGAAGATCGCGACCGAGGCGCCCGACACCGGCGCCTCGACGTCCCAGTTGATGCGCGCCTGGTCGAGGCTGCCCTTGAAGATCAGCCACGTGATGTAGAGCATCAGCAGCTGGCCGACGATGAGGCAGACCTTCTTGCCCACGACCGGCAACCTGGACACGAGCGAGTCGCTGCCGAGATGCGCATGCTCCTTCAGCGCGACGATCGCGCCCAAGAACGTCATCCAGACGAACAGCCACCGCGACACTTCCTCGCTGATCGTGATGCCCGAGTTGAACCCGTAGCGGAGCACGACGTTGCCGAACACGAGCACGACCATCAGCGCGAGCGCGAGCGCGATCAGCGCGTCGAGCACGCGGCAATAGCCGTCGATGAGCCTTTCCATGCGCCCTCCTCCACACGCGCGGCGCCGGCTGGGCGCCCTTAAGTTAACGCCCTTTTTTTCGAATCGTGTGGCTTGCCGATTACCGCACGTTTGTGCGATAATAGCACAATTATCCCCGATGTCTAGCCACTCGCCTGAAACGTTGTCGGGACGCACAATGTCGGGAGTGCCCTGGAACACGACGCACGCGCGAAGGGCGCAGAACATGATCGACAAACGGGTCTTGTCGGCGGCGGAGGCCGTCGCCGACGTCCACGATGGTGCGACGGTGATGATCGGCGGCTTCGGCACGGCCGGCATGCCGGTCGAGCTCATCGATGCGCTGATCGACCGCGGCGCGCGCAATCTCACGATCGTCAACAACAACGCCGGCAACGCCGACTCCGGGCTCGCCGCGCTGATCCGCGAGAAACGCGTGCGCAAGATCATCTGCAGCTTTCCGCGGCAAACCGATTCCTGGCATTTCGATCGCGCGTGGCGCGCGGGCGAGATCGAGCTCGAGCTCGTGCCGCAGGGCAACCTCGCCGAGCGCATCCGCGCGGCTGGCGCGGGCATCGGCGCGTTCTACACGCCAACCGGCTTCGGCACCGATCTGGCGAAAGACAAGGAGCCGCGCGTGATCGACGGGCGCAGTTACGTGCTCGAGTATCCGATCCGCGGTGACTTCGCATTGATCAAGGCGCTGCGCGGCGACCGGTGGGGCAACCTGGTCTATCGCAAGACCGCGCGCAATTTTGGCCCGATCATGGCCAGCGCCGCCGCTGTCACGATTGCGCAGGTGCGCGAAGTGGTGAACCTCGGCGATCTCGACCCCGAGGACGTCGTCACGCCGGGCATCTTCGTCAAGCGCGTCGTCGAGATCCCCGCCGCCGCGAAGCTCGTCGCGCAACCCGGAGCCGCCGCATGAACGACGCCAAGACCACGACCCCGTTCAAACGCTTCACGCGCAACGAAATGGCCGCGCGCGTCGGCCGTGACATCCCCGGCGGCGCGTACGTGAATCTCGGCATCGGTCTGCCGACGCTCGTCGCGAACCACCTGCCGCCCGACCGCGAAATCGTGCTGCATACCGAGAATGGTCTGCTCGGCATGGGCCCGGCGCCGGATTCCGGCTTCGAGGATCCGGATCTGATCAACGCCGGGAAGCAACCGGTCACGGCGCTTCCCGGTGCGTCGTTCTTTCACCACGCCGACTCGTTCGCAATGATGCGCGGCGGCCATCTCGATATCTGCGTGCTCGGCGCGTTCCAGGTGTCGCGCGAAGGCGACCTCGCGAACTGGCATACGGGTGCGCCTGACGCAATTCCCGCGGTCGGCGGCGCGATGGACCTCGCGCTCGGCGCGAAGCAGGTCTTCGTCATGATGGAGCACATGACGAAGAGCGGCGAAAGCAAGATCGTCGCGAAATGCAGCTACCCCGTGACCGCGCTGCGCTGTGTTGGCCGCATCTACACCGACCTCGCGGTCATCGAAGTCGGTGCAGAAGGTCTCGTCGTCGTCGACAGCGTCGACGGGCTCGCGCACGGCGAGCTCGAACGATTGACCGGCATGCCACTCGCACGCCGCAAGGACAACGCCCGATGAACGCAAAGCTGCCTTCGACGACGCTGCCGTATCGGCCGCCCGACCGCGATACGCAACCGGAGTACCACTACCCGCCCTACGCTTCGACGGTCAAGCGCTCGCCTTCGCAGCCGCTCGTCGCGTTGCAGGCGTCGCTATCGGAATTGACTGGGCCGATCTTCGGTGACGACCGATTCGCCGCGAACGATTTCGACTTGACGAAGCAAGGCCAGGGCGAACCGATCGGCGAGCGCATCGTCGTCACCGGCCGCGTGCTCGACGGCAACGGCAAGCCGGTGCCGAACACGCTGGTTGAGATCTGGCAAGCGAACAGCGCGGGCCGCTATCCGCATCGACGCGACACGCACAACGCGCCGATCGATCCGAACTTCCATGGCGCGGGGCGCACGCTGACCGACGCGCAGGGACGCTACCGGTTCATCACGATCAAGCCGGGCGAGTATCCGTGGCGCAATCACTACAACGCATGGCGGCCGGCGCACATCCACTTCTCGTTGTTCGGCCCGGCGTTCTCGACACGGCTCATCACGCAGATGTATTTCCCAGGCGATCCGCTGCTCGACTACGACCCGATGTTCATGAGCATTCCCGACGCGCGTGCGCGCACGAGGCTCATCAGCACATTCGATTGGGAGCACACGATTCCCGAGCAAGCATTGGGCTACCGCTTCGACATCGTGCTGCGCGGCCGCGACGAAACGCCGACGGAGAATCCATTCGCTGCATGACGTCTGTTACCTGTTCCCCGATACCCGGCATGTACACCACTTCCTCCCAGACGATCGGCCCGTACCTCCACATCGGCATGACGTGGGCGGTCAATCCGCAGTTCGCCGGACCCGACGTCGAGGGCGAGCGCATCGAAGTCAGTGGCCGCATCGTCGACGGCGACGGCAAGCCGGTGACCGACGCGATGATCGAGATCTGGCAGGCCAACGCCGCCGGCCGCTATGCGCATGCCGACGACGATCGCGATCTGCCGCTCGACGCGTCGTTCACTGGCTGGGGTCGTGTCATCACGGACGACGACGGCCGCTTCGGCTTTGCCACGGTCAAGCCCGGTCCGGTTCCTTCGCCGGACGGCGGAGTGCAGGCGCCGCACCTGAACGTCACGATCTTCATGCGCGGGTTGCTCAAGCACTTGTGGACACGCATCTATTTCGACGGCGAGACGGCCAACGCCCGCGACCCGGTGCTCGCGCGTGTGGGCCCGGCGCGAAGCGGCACGTTGATCGCAAAGCGCACCCCCAACGGTTTCGTCTGGAATGTGGTCCTGCAAGGCGCCGATGAAACGGTGTTCTTCGATGTCTGATCGCGTACCGATGCAGAAGGCGGCCGAGGGCGTCGCGTCCGCGTCGTCGATCAAGCGCAAGCGCGCGACCAGCATCGCGGCCGTTTCCAAACCTCCGGCGCCCAACGAGGAGATCGCCTCGTTCACCGGGGATCCGAACTTCATGACGTCGCTTGCCCGCGGGCTCGCCGTGGTCCGCGGGTTCTCGCACGAGCAGCAACGGCTTTCGATCGCGCAGTTGTCGGCGAAGACCGGGATTCCGCGCGCCGCCGTGCGCCGCGTCCTCTACACGCTCGGCAAGCTTGGCTACGTCGCGAGCGACGATGGACGCCGGTTCGTGTTGCAACCACGGCTGTTGAGTCTCGGCCACGCGTATTTATCGTCGACGCCGCTCGTAACGATCGCGCAGCCGTCCCT
The DNA here is from genome assembly GCA_035536655.1 of Casimicrobiaceae bacterium. GTDB lineage: Bacteria > Pseudomonadota > Gammaproteobacteria > Burkholderiales > Casimicrobiaceae > VBCG01. The sequence continues at coordinate 15,549 of DATLNR010000083.1, read as the reverse complement.
CGATCAGGTCAGCGATGCGGTCGGCGAGTCATGCTCGCTTGCGATCCTCGAAGGCGACGATATCCTCTACGTCGCCCGCTCGGTGACGTCGCGCATCATCTCGATCACGTTGAACGTCGGCAGCCGACTGCCGGCGTACTGCACGTCGATCGGGCTGGTGCTGCTCGCCGCATTGCCGGAGAAGGAGCTCGACGCCTACCTGAAGCGCGTGCAGATCAAGCGTTTCACCCCACACACACCGTCGTCGGCCGCGGCGCTGCGTACGCTGCTCATGGAGGTCCGCGGCAACGGCTATGCGGTCGCGGACCAGCAGATGGAGATCGGCGTCGTCTCGGTCGCGGTGCCGGTGCGCGATCTCGCCGGCCGCGTCGTCGCCGGCATCAACGTGATCGGACAAACGGGCCGCACGTCGGCGCACGTGCTGATCGAGCGCTCGATCGCCCCGTTGACCAGCGCCGCGCATGGGCTTTCCGCTCAACTCGTCGGATGAACCGCATGGCGATTGACGAGCATCATCCCGAACCGACGAACCCGCTCGGCATCGCGGGCGTCGAGTTCGTCGAATACGCGACGACGCAGCCGCAGGCGTTCGGCGCGCTGCTCGAGCGCATCGGCTTCGCGCCGATCGCGCGGCACCGGTCGCGCGAGGTGCTGTTGTACCGGCAGGGTCGCATGAACCTGATCGTCAACGCGGACGCGCACGCGCTGCCTGGCGTCGCTGCGCCTGCGTCGGTGCCCGTGCTGTCGGCCTTCGCCCTGCGCGTCAACGATGCGGCGTTCGCATGGAAGCACGCGCTCGACCGTGGAGCGTGGGAGATGCCCACGCGAGCCTCGGCAATGGAGCTCAACATTCCCGGCATTCACGGCATCGGCGACAGCCTGATCTATTTCGTCGACCGCCATGCCGACTTCTCGATCTACGACGTCGACTTCGTGGCGCTGCCGAACGTCGATCCGCATCCGCCGGCGCTCGCGGGCCTGCACTGGTTCGGCATCGTGCAGACGATCCTCGCCGGCCGCACCGCCGACTGGGCCGATTTTTACCGCCACCTGTTCGGTTTCACCGTACTGCCAGGCGGCCAGTTCTTCGGCATCCTGCCGAAAGGCACGCTGTTGCAGAGCCCCGGCTCGCGTTTCTATTTGCAGTTGATCGAGCCGCCCGACGGCGCCGACGACATCCAGTGGGACGAGCGGCTCCTGCGCGTGGGACTCGGCGCGCCGAACGTTCCCGATGCGGTGCGCATGCTGCGCGAGCGTGGCATCGTGTTCATCGATCGCGATCCGATCCAGCCGACGGAGCGCGGCGCGCTGACGCAGATCTACCTCGGCGGCGTGACGTTCGAGCTCGTGGCGAGCGACGAAACGGGCGTGCGGCATGAATCTTAGTAACTTCGGCATGGACACGATCACCCTCGCCGGCTCGCTCGAGCACAAGCTCGACGCGATACGACGTGCCGGCTTCACGCAGGTGATGCTCTCCGCGCGCGACCTTTCCGACCATCCGGACGGCGTGAACGCCGCCGTCGCCGCGGTAAGGCGCAGTGGTCTTCGCGTAACCGGTCTGCAGGTGCTGCGCGATTACGAAGGGCTGCCGGGACACCTTCATGCGTACAAGGTCGACATCGCCAAGGCGATGATCGAGCTGTGCCGGGCCGTCGATGCGAAGCTCGTGCTCGTCTGCTCATCGACGTCGGTTCACTCCGCCGGCGAGCCGGGCAAGGCGGCGGCGGACTTGGCGAAGCTCGCGACGCTGGCCATTCCATCCGGCATTCGTGTCGCGTACGAAGCGCTGTCCTGGGGGCGTCACGTCAACGAATACCCGCAGGCATGGGACATCGTCGAGCGCGCCGGCGTGAGCAACCTGGGGCTCGCGATCGATTCGTTCCACCTGATCGCATCCGGCACGTCGCTCGACGAGCTCGACTTCGTGTTCGCCGACCGGATCTTCTTCGTCCAGCTCGCCGACTTCATGTGGCAGGAAGTCCCTTCGCCTGAGGATCGCCGCGAGACGGCGCGCCATTTTCGCGTCTTCCCGGGAGAAGGCGTGCATGGCGATGCCGTCGCAACGCTCGCAAGGAAGCTCGACCGCTTGGGCTACCGCGGCGACTTCTCCTTCGAAGTGTTCAACGACGACTACCTGCAGATTCCGGCCGATCGCGTCGCGTCCCGCGCACGGCAGGCCGCCGCCTGGGTCATGAGTCAGGTGGCGCGACGCTCGCTGCCGATGCGAACGCGCACCGGCCCGGTTCGAGCGATCTCCTGACGCACGCACCGTTCGGCACGGCAGGGTTCCCCGCCGCGCCGTTTATGCTATCGTCATAGCCTGATCCAAGGCTTTCCGAGGGCGATGGGATTCATGAAGAACCGCACGCTTGTCACCCAACGCCTGTATTTCGGCGTGGATGCGTTTCGCCTGCGCGAAGCCAGCGGGCGCCTGCTCGCCCGCGTCGCCGGCCTGAGTCCGGAACGGGCGCGCGTTCGTGCGACGGAGGTTCGTCGCGACCTCGGCCTCGATACCGTCGATGGGCAGGCGGCCGTCGACGAAATGGTCGCAGAGGGATTGCTGCTGCCGCGCGACGCGGCGCCGAACGAGTACCAGGTCACCGACCGCTTCATCGAGTACGCGAACGCGCGCGTCGTCGAGCCGCTCGTTCGCTCGCGCGCGCGGAAGATCGTCGCCAGCGCGCGTGGCCTCGCCTCGATGATCAACAACGACTGGACGCGCAATCCGCTTCGCATCGACGCGATCGCGCCGTTTGGCTGCTACATCTCGCAGGACCTGTACCTCGACAAGCTGCCGATCGGCATTGTTGTGGGCGTGCGACCGGCAAGCCGGCGCGCGCGCTGGCGCATGCTGTCACGGACCGATGGCGCGCATGAGATCCGCATGGCGTTCAAGTCGCTTTCGTCGTTCGTCAAGGTGCTGCTGGTTACGAGTCCCGACCAGCTGCCCTCACCACACGCAGTCGTGTTCCATGCCGACGAAGAAAATGCGTAGAGGATTTACACGCAAATGGTTGCGCGTTTTTCGATAAGCGCGTAACGTGTGCACAACAGGTTGGAGGGGTATCTGGTTATTGGGCCATACGTTCGCAGCGACCGGCACGGCTCGGCATTGACGCTAATCGCGACGCCGTGGGCCATGCAACCGACCGGGATCAGTGACCCGGTTTTTTTTGGCGTGCATCGACGGCCGCCGTCGACGGACTCCTCCGTCACCGGCGGTGAGGAGGCGGGGGCTATGGTTTCAGCGTGGTGGCTCATCGTGACGTTCGTGGCCGGGGGGGTGGGCGGTGTCATCGTGATGGCGCTGATGACGCTTGCCTCGAACCCCGAAGCCGACGACTCGATGCCACCGGTCGCGGGCTCTTAAGTCCGCGTACCGGCCGGCTACGACGGCACGCAACACGTGCCGTGCCGCCTCCGTCACCCCTGTGATATCGCGCCGCGATCGGGCCGCGCTCCACGCGTGGCCGTCTTGCTAGCGTTCGAATGCGCGTCGTTCAGCGCGAACGCGCCGCGATCGCGCGCACCTGCCGGTCGAAGATCGGCGATACCTTGGCCGATGCCTCGGCGTCGATGCGGGCCTGCTTCCGCATTTCGCGACGCACGCGTGCGAATGTCTTGCGCAGATCGGTGCTGGTGCTGGGCGTGTAGCTGAACGTCGGATCGAGTATCGACTTCATGCGCAAACCTCCGGTGACAAGCGCGAATTGCACATTACAAATCCCGTCGCATTGACGCTCGCGCGTTCGGCGAATCACGTGCAAGTTCCTTGCCATCGGCGTCCGTCGCTATGGCGACGAACGGTCGCGCGTCACGACTGTAAATCAGCGCGACACTTTGCGGCAGATTTGCGGAAGATAACGGTCCGGAATGCCGACAGGTACGCAGAACCAGCGTACGCGCTCAGCGTCATCGACGGCAGGAACGAGAAAGATCGACTTGCCGTAAAGCTGCGGAATCGACGATCCCACATCGAGCTTCACGCGTCCGTTTGCGGGATCAACGGCGATCTCGTCGAATAGCACGGCACCCGCGCGCGCCGGAATCTCCAGAGCAACGGCGGGCCGCGGCCAGCGCTGAAATGCAGCCCACGATTCCTCGATTTGCTGCTTGATAGGCATAACGCCGACGAGCGCCTTGCCGACTTTTACCCGAACGGCGTGCTCACGATAACCGTCGGCGAGCACCGGACCGACCGCGCCGACGCAAATCGCGATCGCCAGCGTTCCCAGCATCGCGGCGCCATAGGGCGATACCGGCATCGCGTCGCCAACGCGCGTCGCGGCATGCGATGCGCTTTCCGTTTGCGATTCCGCTACGCGAATGCGACGTCGAACGCGTCGATAGAGCAGCGCGTTCGCAAGCGCAGCACCAGACACCGCAGGCAGCACGATCGTGAGCAGCACTGCCGAAGCGAGCCACAGCCACGTCGAGTCGTCGAGCCAGGGCGCGATCTGGACGGCTGCATACGCACCGACAAGTGGGAGCAACGCGAACACGAGACCGGCGCCCCACAATCGGCGGTAGAACGCCCACACGGCAGGCGCGAAAAGCGCCGGCCAGTGCCAGCTTGCCTGGCTGCGTCCGGCGCGCTCGAACACAAGGAAACGCGGGTGGTAGTAATCGGCCGACGGGCCGAGCGCGATGCGAAACAGGACGAACAGCGCAGGGCGGATGACCTTGTCACGAGGATCATCCGGCGGACCGGGCAGCGCAATGGCCGCATGGGCGCCGATGCCCGCAGCAGCCGGTAGCGCTGCCGCGCCGAGCGAGCCGAATCCCTGCACCCATCGATCCCACGACTGCCGCAGCGCTTGCAACACCGGCAACTACTCCAACACTTTCGCAACGCGGTGATTCTATCCCGGTGTAGTCCTTTATGCCATACCTATTTACGCGTTTATCCTACGGAACTGCACGAACTGCCAGTTGATGGACCTCGTCGAGCCACACGCATTGCGCGGGATTGATCTTCGTTTCGGCGCGGACCAGGTCGAACCATTCGGCGCGATCCACTTCGGGGAACGACTGGCGTCGTCCGGAGCGCGGCGGCCATTCGATCGTGAACCTGTTGCTGCTCAACGTGCTCGGGTCGAAGTTGGCGCAAACGGCGAACGCAACGACGCGCTTGCCGCCCGCCTGGCGTATCGGTGTCAACGGATGCGCTTCTTCGTCGATGACCGCGCCGGTCTCTTCATGAAACTCCCGCCGCGCGGCATCGATGGCCGCTTCGCTCGCGTCGAACTCACCCTTCGGAATGGTCCACGCGCCGTCGTCGCGCCGCGCGAAGAACGGACCGCCGGGATGCACGAGCAGCACTTCGATTGCGTCACCGCGTCGTCGATAGAGCAGCAACCCGGCGCTTTGTCCCATGAATACCGTTCCGAAGGCTAAGCATGGCGACAGCTTGCGCCGCTCGCTCGGGGCCGCCCCGAGGCATGGCGTGGGTCTATCGCGATGCAACAGGTGCGACGCCGACGTCGCGCATCCACCGAACCCGCAGACGTCTTTTGCATTGGCCGGCTACAGCGCATAGAGATCGAACGCACCGGAGAGACGCATACGCAGCGCCTCGAGCCCCGCGACCTCCTTCTGCGCGGCGAGCTCCTCGACGCGGGGCACGTAGTTGATGACATTGAGGACGCGCATTGCCGGTGCGCACTCCTTCAGGTGCTTCGCCTTCAAGCCGTATCCTTCGACGAACGCCTGCTTCTCGTCGATCGAAAGGTCGTGCAGCGCGATCGACAGATCCCACCACGGTCCCGCCGACGATAGCGCCTGGTCCCAGTCGAGCAGCGCCGCGATGCGCCCGTCCTCGTCGACGATGATGTTCTTGAGCCGCAGGTCGCCATGGTTCAACACCGCGGGCTTCCGCCAGCGAGCGAGTCGCTGCAACTCGGCCGCGAGCCGCGCGAGCCGGGCCGGCTCGACCATGCGGTTCCGGCGCAGCGTGTCGAGGCGGCTTTCCACGTCAAGCTCGCGGCTCAGGAACTCGCCGAACGATTTGTTGCGCGAGAGCTGGTTGTGCGACCAGTCGAACGTCCGGCCGTAGCCCTTGGTGTGCACCGAGTGCACGCGTTTCGCAAGTTCGCCGAGCGAGCGGAGGATCGTGATGCGATCGGCGTGCTTCAAGCCCGGTACGCCGTCGACTTCGCGCGAGATCATGTACGGGCGGCCGTGGCCATCGTTGGCGACCTCGAGCACTTCCGGCACCGGCACGCCCGCCGCTTGCGCCGCCTTCATCGACCACTGTTCCTTGATGAACGCGTTGATCTTCGCCGGATCGCGTCCGATGCGGATCACGAAGCGCCCTTCGGCATGACGAACGCACAGGACGTCGTTCTGCAAACCGCCACCGGTCCGCTCCATGCGCCGCGGCGGCTTGCCGAAATGGCGCGCGAACGCGGCGCGCGCGAGGACTTCGGCGGTGTCGCGGCGGCCGCGCGGCATCGTGGGCAGCGCCTCAGACGATCGGCGCGGTCTCGGCCTTGAGATCGGCGAGACGGAACAAGGCTTCGCCGAGGGCCATCGGGTCGGCAAGCTTGAGCGTCTCGCGTTGACCTTTGAACGACAAGTCGTTGCTGCCTACATGCAGCGCAAGACCCACATCGTTGAGGAAATTGTCGAGTTCCGCGTCGCCTGCGCCAACCGAATCCGCGAGCCGGATCGAGAGCTTGCGCGCCATCGCGCGCGCGCCGTGAGCCTTGTCCACACCTTTGCGCGTGAAGAAGTTGCTGCGCTTCGTGTGCTGGTACGCCATCAGTTTGTCGTGAGGTAGCTCGATCAGCAGGAACACCATGCAGACCTCGCGCTCGTGCAGGCGCGCGCGAAGCGCTTGGAAGCCGTCGGCATGGACCTGCGCCGCGCTCCGGTACTTGTGGGCGACGTGCTCGACGCGCGATGCGTCCGGGGTCCAGACGAGCTCGCCCTCGCGCCAATCGCGCGGGTAATGAAAGACGAGAAGATCGAGAACGCCGGCGCTCAGCAGTCCGTCGACGCCCTTCAGCATCTCGTCGATCTCACTCGCGGCGAGCGGGAAGGCGTCGATCTCGAAAAACGACAGCGCGCCGTCCACCGCCTCGACGTAGCCGAGCAGGCTCCCGTTCAGCGTGATCGTCGGGATCCGCGTGCCGGTCAGCTTGAGCCACTCCTCACCGAACGTGCGCAATACGGACAGCGGAAAGCGCAGCGTATTGAGAATGATCGGGCGCCCGACGTCCTTCAACCGCTTCAAGCCGAATTCGACCGGTTGCGGCACGTAGATGCGGCCTTCGCGCTCGATGACCGCCGTGCCGTCGAGATCGGTCACGACACCGCCGTGACGGTGAAAGTCGGAATCGGCCACGAAGCGGGCGAGAACGTCGTTGGTTGCGGAGTCCACGGGCGGCTCAGCGGTTGTCCAAGCCCGCTATCATCGCGCCGGCGCGCGAGCGTTTTGTGTAGGCGCCCTGCGCAAGCGACCGTCCGACGGGAGCGCACCGCTGAATCGACGCAGAGGGAACCCAACGATGAGGAACGGAACGGCGATGAGGAACGGAACGGCGACCCGGTGGCGAACCGGGATGATCGCGCTGACTGCGGCGCTTCTCTGCACCGTCGTGGGCCACGCATCGGCGATAGACGCCCGTGAGATGACGTCGGTACGCGACTGCCGCATCGGTTATCGCGTTCATCCCCATGGGGCGTCGTTGAGCGGACTCGTCGCGATCATCTCGCACGGGTTCCTGCGCAACGGCGACTTCATGAGCGGTTGGGCGGAGGCGATCGGGGCTTCCGGCACGCCGGCCGTCACCGTCGACTTGTGCGCGTCGGGCACGCTGGGCGGCCGCCATGCGGACAACGCCGCCGATCTCATCGCGCTGCGCCGCAAGCTCGGGATCGAAGCGGTCGTCTATGTCGGCGTCTCGGCGGGCGGCTTGGCCAGCTTGATCGCTGCCGCGGACGACCGCGAGGCGACGCGCGGCGTGCTGCTGCTCGATCCCACGAACGCCGGCGGCCAGGCGCGCAGCGCCGCGGCGCGCGTGCAGGCGCCGGTCGCCGCGTTGATCGCCGGCCCGCAGATGTGCAACGCGTGGCGCAACATCGACCCGGCGCTCGCCACGTTGCGCGAAGCGACGACGGTACGCATCGCCGACGCCTCGCATTGCGACTTCGAATGGCCGACCAACAATTTCTGTCGCGTCGCCTGCGTCGCGATCGGCTCGCCTGAACGAAGCGCGCGCGCGCAATCGCGCATTCGAAGCCTTGGCGTCTCGTTCATCGGGGCAATCGCATCCGGGTCGCCGGCGGCGCTTGTGGAATGGAGAGACGCGATAGCCGATCACATCTTCGCGCCGGCCGCTCAGTCTCGACAGCATTTAGTAAACTGAGATCTCAGTCTACTAACTGTACTTTGGTGATTGCCATGCCTTCGCTGGTCAGGACGCTCAACATGCTCGCGATGGCGACGTGGGTCGCCGTTGCGCCGGCCGTCTACGCGGCGGACACGCGAAAGCCGGAAAGCGCCGGGCCGTACGTGCCCACGCCGTGGACGATCGTCGACGAAATCCTGAAGCTCGGCGAAGTCGGACCGAACGATTACGTCGTCGACCTTGGCTCCGGCGATGGTCGTCTCGTGCTGACCGCGGTGACGCGATTCAAGGCCAAGGGCGGCTTCGGCGTCGACATCGAAGCCCCGCTCGTCGCCGATGCCAACGAGCGCGCGCGGAAGGAGGGGGTCGCCGACCGCGTCAAGTTCCACGTGCGCGACTTGTTCGAGACGAAGGTCGGCGAAGCGAGCGTGGTGACGCTTTACCTGTTGCCGACGTCGGTGCCGAAGCTCGAGCCCAAGTTGATGGCCGAGCTCGCGCCGGGATCGCGCGTCGTCTCGCACGACTACCCGTTCCCGGACTGGCCGCACGCGCGCTATGTGAAGCTCGATGTGCCCGAGAAGGTTGCGATCACCGGCACGCCGCGAACGACGCTGTACCTCTACATCGTGCCGGCGCGCATCGGCGGCGAATGGGAATTGAAGCTGCCCGCTGCGCTTGCCAAGCAACCGTTGAAGCTGTCGGTGAAGCAACGCGCGAGCGGCGCGACAGCACAGGTCGGCAGCGAGGATCGGATGGTCGCGGTCAGCGGCATCGACGTCAACGCGACCGACGTGACGCTGACGCTTCCGGCCGGTGTCGCCGGAATGCGGCCACTGACGCTCAAGGGCAAGGCGAACGACAAGGCCATCGAAGGCACGATCGACGGCGCTCGCTGGCGCGCGACGCGGATCGGCGCGTGACGGCCGCTGCATCGCAGGCGCTGTGACCAAGCGCTGGCAGCGCGTCATCGGGTGCACGGCCCTGCTCGTCGCCATCGCGACGCCCGCGTCGGCCGATGACAAGAGCGTGTCGCCCTACGCGGCAACGCCGGATTCGGTCGTCTCCGCGATGCTGTCGCTCGCGAGCGTCGGACCGCGCGATTACGTCATCGACCTGGGCTCGGGCGATGGTCGGCTGGTCATCGCGGCGGCAAAGGAACACGGTGCGCGCGGGCTCGGCGTCGACATCGACGCGAAACTGGTGGAAATCGCGAACAACCTCGCCGCGCGCGACGGTGTAACCGATCGCGTCGAGTTCAAGCTGCAGGACCTGTTCGAGACCGACCTGTCGAAAGCCACGGTGATCACGATCTACCTGTTGCCTTCGATCATGGGTCGCGTCGCGGACAAGCTTCGCAACGAGCTCAGGCCCGGCACGCGCGTCGTCGTCCACGACTTTCCGCTGCCCGGGTGGCGCGCCGATCGCGTGCATGCGTTCGATGTCCCCGAGAAGCGCGACTACACGTTCAACGAGCGCGCGACGCTCTATCTCTATACCGTCTCCCAGCGACGCTGACACAGGCGACGGCATCCAGCGCAAGGCTTGCTGCGTATCAGTATTCGTGCGGGGCCATCCCGCGACTTCAGGAGCCTGAGCATGCAGATTCGATGGACCGTTCTTGCCGCCGCGCTGCTCACCGCGCCGGCCCTGGCGCAACTGCATGACGTTCCCGCACCGGTCAAGCCGCCGGCGGGTCAGAAAGCGGCCATGACCTGGACTGGCGCCGGAGAATTGACGTACGAATGCCGCGCCAAGGCGGACAACCCGCAAGCGTTCGAATGGGTCTTCGTCGGCCCGGACGCGAAGCTGACCGACGCCCAGTCGAAGGCGGCGATGGGCAAGTACTACGCGGGCCCGACGTGGGAATCGACTGACGGCAGCAAGATCACCGGCAAGCAGGTCGCCGTGGCACCGGCTGCAGCCGGCAACATTCCATTCCAGCTGGTGAAGACCGAAGGCGGCAGCGGCGCGATGAAGGACGTCACGTACATCCAGCGCATCAACACGCAGGGCGGCGTCGCGCCGAGCGATGCATGCGCCGCCGCGAACAAGGGCGCCAAGAAGACCGTGCCCTACTCCGCGGACTACGTGTTTTACAAGGCGGGCTAGCGGTCCGTTCCGCAACGGGTGCGACGAGTCGAGTCATGGCTTGTCGCGCTTGCCTTCGACGCCGGGTCCGGTCAGCGGCACGAAGCGCACCGACAGCACGTTCTTGCGGCCGATCGTGCCGTCCGCATCCTTCGTGATCAGCATCAGCTGCTGACTCCACGACCCGCGACCGACCGGAATCACCATCCGGCCGTTGCGCGCCAGTTGCTCGATCAGCGCGTCGGGCACATAGGGTGCGGCGGCCGTGACGACGATTCGATCGAACGGCGCATGCTCGGGCCAGCCGCGATAGCCGTCGCCGATTTTCACGTGAATGTTCTTGTAGCCGAGGGCGGCCAGCCGTTCCAAGGCCTGCCGGCCGAGCGGCTCGACGATCTCGATCGAGTAGACGTCGCGAACCAGTTCCGCGAGAACGGCCGCCTGGTAACCGGAGCCGGTGCCGATCTCCAGCACGCGGTCGCCGGGCCGCACATCGAGCAGATCGGTCGACAGGGCCACGATGTAAGGCTGCGAGATCGTCTGCCCGCTGCCGATCGGTAACGGCCGATTCTCGTAGGCCGTGGCAAGACTCGCCGAAGGCACCAGCCGATGCCGCGGCACTCGACGCATCGCATCCATGACGCGGTCCGCGAAACGCGGGCGACCGGTTTCGCCGCCGGTGTCGCGCGCCATGCCGGCAATTTCCAGGACCATCCGCTCGCGCTCGCGTGCGCCGCCATCGTCGGCAGCAAGCGCGCCGCCAGGCGCCGCGGCGGCAAGACCGAGCGCCACGGTGGCGCCGAGCGCGGCCCTCATGCGCTCGACGATCTCGTAGAACGATTTTCGCGTCACCGGCAAAGGGTAACGCGTTTGCCGGCGCTGCGCTTCTTCCGCGCTTCCGCAAGCGCCGCATCCGAGGCTTCCGTTGCTTGCGCCGGAATGCGCCTGCGCAGTAGTCCCGCTTATATAATTTCCGCGTGGAATCGACTGCCTCGGGCAACGAGCGCCGCCTGCGGCACACGGTCGTGTGCTACACGTCGTTCCTCCCCGATCACGACGTCGGCGCGCTCTACGCCGGCATTCTCGCGCGGGAGCGCGATTTCATTCCCTCCTTCACGCACGACGACAATCCGGATGTCCGGCGATCGCTGGTGCTGAACCCGCCGCGCGATCTGGTCGCGCCGGTCGTGGACCGCGTGCATCTGGTCATGCCGCAGGTGCTCGATGCGATCCGGCTGCCAAAGGTCGTCGTCGGCGTAGTCGAGGCGCAGGTGACGGCCAACACCGACGGAAGCTACTTCGGCGTCCATACCGACGCCAACTATGATTCGCTCGCGCTTCGTCACTTGACCTATGTCTATTACCTGAACGGGACGCCCAAGGCTTTCGACGGCGGCGAGCTGCGCGTGTACGACGACTTCCTGCGCAACAACAAGCTCGCGCGAAGCGACTCGTTCCAGACCGTCGAGCCCGCGCACAACACGATCGTCTTCTTCTGGGCGCGTGCGATGCACGAGGTTGCGCCGGTGCGCGTGCCGTCCAGGGCGTTCGCCGACAGCCGCTTCACGGTGAACGGCTGGGTGAACAAGGCGCGCGCTTAAGCCCGGAGCATCGTGGGGACCCGTCAGCGGCTCTTGCTCGGATTCGGCCTGGTCATCGGCCTGTTCGTGTTGCTCGTCGCCGGCTTGGCGGTGTGGATCACGCGTGTCGACGCGCGGTTCGGTTCGCTGGCCGCGTTCGACCAGCCGCGCAATCTTGCTGCACAGGAGATGGAGAGCAATGTCCTGGGCGCGGGCCTCGCAACGTGGCGGTATTTCGCGACCGGCAGTTTGCAGGCCCGCGAGCGCATCGCAAAGGACATCGCCGATTTCCTGCGTCACAAGGGCGACTACGACCGGCTGGCGACCGGCCCACGCGAGCGGCAGCTGTCCGAATCGGTCGGCAAGCTCTTCACCGAATACAAGGCGCTGAGCGACCGACTGGTCGCCGACCGCGACGCCGGCCGGGCGGCGCGCGACGAAGACGTGCGCCGCTTCGGCGAGCTTCGCTACGCCATCGAAGATCTGCTCGACGATGAGATCCAGCGCGGGGCCTCGAGCATGCTCGCGAGCGCGAGCAGCGATGTTGCACGCACGGTGCGCACGATGCTGTGGAGCGCGCTCGCGCTGCTCGCCGCCAGCGCAATCGTTGCCGTGTGGACAAGCGCCGGCATCGGACGACGGATCGTCGAGGCCGAGGAGACGCTGCGCGTGACGATCGCAAGCATCGGCGACGCGCTCGTTACGACCGACAACAACGGCCGCGTCGCGACAATGAACGCGGTCGCGGAATCGCTGACCGGATGGTCGGCCGCCGATGCGAAAGGACTGCCGCTGCCGGAGGTGTTTCGCATCGTCAACGAGAACACGGGCGAAGTGGTCGAGAACCCGGTCGACAAGGTCCTCGCGTCCGGACAGATCGTCGGCCTCGCGAACCACACGCTGTTGATCGCGAAGGACGGACATCGACGGCCGATCGACGACAGCGCTGCGCCGATCCGCGCGGCGAACGGTGTAATCTGTGGCGTCGTGCTCGTTTTTCGCGACGTGACGGACCGTCGCGCCGCCGACCGCCGCCTTGCCGAGAGCGATGCGCGCAAAGCGGCGATCCTCGCCACCGCGCTCGATTGCATCGTGACGATCGATCACGAGGGCACGGTCGTCGACTTCAACCCGGCGGCGGAGCGCACGTTCGGCTATTCGCGCGAGCATGCGATTGGTCGCGAGATGGGGGAACTGATCATTCCACCGACTCTGCGCGCGGCGCACCATCGCGGCATGGCGCGCTACCTTAAGACCGGTGCGAGCTCGGTCATGGGCAAGCGGCTCGAGTTGACCGCGATGCACGCCGACGGCCGCGAATTCCCGGTCGAGCTCGCGATCACGCGCATCACGTCCGAAGGCCCGCCGATGTTCACCGGGTACCTGCGCGACATCAGCGACCGCAAGGAAATGGAGGCGCGACTGCAGCAATACGTCGCCGATCTCTCCGAAGTCGACCGGCGCAAGAACGAGTTCCTGGCGACGCTCGCGCACGAGCTGCGCAATCCGTTGGCGCCGATTCGCAATGCCGTCGACATCGTGCGGCTGTCGGGAAGCGACGTTTCCCTGACGGCAACGACCGACATGATGCAGCGGCAGCTCGATCAGCTCGTGCGCCTCACCGACGACCTGCTCGACATCAGCCGCATCAATCGTGGGAAGGTCGAGCTGCGTCGCACGTGGATCGACGCGACGACGGCGCTGCGCGACGCTGCGGCGATCGCCGGGCCGATGTTCGCGAAAGCGGGCATCGCGTTCGAAGCGCAGCTTCCGAACGAGCCGCTGTTCATCCACGCCGACCCGACACGAATTGCGCAGGTGGTCGGCAACTTGTTGAACAACGCCGCAAAGTTCACCGATGCCGGCGGAAGGGTCGTGCTTCACGCGCATCGCGAAGGCGACGAGCTGATCGTCCGGGTCGCCGACAACGGCATCGGCATTGCGTCCGACCAGCTCGGCCGCATCTTCGACCTGTTCGCGCAGGTCGATGCGTCGCTCGAGCGAACGCGCTCGGGCCTGGGGATCGGTCTCACGCTCGCGCGCGACCTGGCCGCGCTTCACGACGGCAGTCTCACGGTGAAGAGCGCGGGCGTCGGTCAGGGAAGCGAGTTCGTCGTCCGGCTGCCGATCGGCACGCGACCCGACGAAGCGGCGACGTCGCAATCGCCGCAGCGACTCGAGCCGGTCGCGCAGCGGGTGCTGATCGTCGATGACAACCGAGACGCGGCACTATCGCTTTCGATCGTATTGAAGACGTTCGGGCACGACGTTCATGTCGTCCATGACGGCATCGCGGCGCTCGAGGCTGCCGAGCGCACCCGCCCCGACGCGATCGTGCTCGATATCGGCCTGCCGCGACTGAACGGCTACGAGGTGTGCCGCCAGCTACGCAGCGCCGACTGGGGAAAGCAGATGTTCATCGTCGCGCTGACCGGCTGGGGTGCCGACGAGCATCTGACGCGCGCGAAGGAAGCCGGCTTCGACGAGCATCTGGTGAAGCCGGCGGATGCGGCGGTGGTCGAGCAGATGTTGCGCAAGCGCGGCGCAAAGACGTCGCGGGCGGCGTGAAGTGCCGACGCCCGTTCAGCTCTCGATGTACGTCTTCAACATTCGATTCTCGAAGCTCGCGTCCTCGTAGACCGCCTTCGCCACGTCGTGGAACGAGACGACGCCAAGCAACGTCCCGCGGTCCATCACCGGCACGTAGCGCGAGTGCCGCTCGAGCATCACGCGGCGCAACTCCATCACCTCGAGGTCCGGTGCGGCAATCAGCGGATCACGCTCGAGAATCGCGTCGACGCCTATGTCGCCGAGCGTCCCGTCGTTGCGCGCAAGCGCCTGCAGCACTTCGCGGAACGTCAGCATGCCGATCAACCGGCCGTGATCCATCACGACGAGCGAGCCGATGTCGTTATCGGCCATCGTCTTCACCGCGTCGCGGACGTTCGTCGCCGGCGCGGCGGTGAACAGCGTGTGCCCCTTGAGCTTGAGAATCTCCTTAACGCGCATATACACAAGAACCTACGAGTTGTAGAGCGCCGTCTCGCTGCACGCTCGATAGCGGAAATGCAGCCCCGATCGCAATGATCGCTTTCAATTATAGAGAACTCGCGGCAGCCAGAGGCCGATCCCCGGGAACACGTAAAGCAGCACCAGCGCGACGACCTGGATCCCCATAAACGGCAGCATGCCGCCGAAGATCTGGTTCAGCGTGACGTGCGGCGGCGCCACGCCCTTCAGGTAGAACGCGGCCATCGCGACCGGCGGCGACAGGAACGCCGTCTGCAGGTTCAGCGCCACGAGGAGCCCGAAGAACAGCGGGTCGATCTGGAAGTGCGCGAGCAGCGGAATGAAGATCGGCATGAAGATGACGATGATCTCCGTCCACTCGAGCGGCCAGCCGAGGATGAAGATGATGAACTGCGCCAGGATCATGAACTGGAGCGGCGTCAGGTCCATCGACAGCACCCAGTTGTTGATGATCTCCTGCCCGCCCAGGAGCGCGAACGACGCCGAGAAGATCG
>DATLNR010000082.1:0-9653 GCA_035536655.1 Casimicrobiaceae bacterium | reverse complement strand
GACCGAGCAGGTCGCGAGCGGCTACACCGAAGAGAAGATGGAAGTCGGCGCCACGTCGCAGTCGGCGCTCGGCGTCTCGCAGTCGCAGCGCGGCGGCGTCGGCCTCGACACGATGGTGCAGCGGCTGGTGCAGAAGTCGGTCTGGGAGATCGACTCGAAATACAAGTAAACCAGAACCTACAAGTGGATAAGCAGGTCTCGCTTCGCTCGACCTCGACTTTGTAACAAGGCAGGCGTAGCCATCGACAAACTCGGTCGGTACGAAATACGCCGCGAGCTCGGTCGCGGCGCGATGGGCGTCGTTTACGAAGCTTACGATCCGATGATAAAGCGGGTCGTTGCGCTCAAGACCGTGCGCGCCGACCAACTGGCGCGCGACGACGCGCCTGTCGTGCTCGCGCGGTTTCGGCGCGAGGCGCAGGCTGCGGGTCGGCTCACGCATCCGAACATCGTCGCGATCTACGACTTCGACGAGGACGAAGGCACGGCGTTCATTGCGATGGAGCACGTCGCGGGTCGTGACTTGAAAGAGCTCTTCGAATCGGGACAGCGGTTCACGACCGCCGACGCCGTGCGCCTGATGGGCCAGGTCCTCGACGCGCTCGACTACTCGCATCGGCAGGGTGTGGTGCATCGCGACGTCAAGCCCGGCAACGTGTTCGTTCAGCCCGACGGCACGGTGAAGGTCGCCGACTTCGGCATCGCGCACATCGACACGTCGAGCCTGACGCAGGATGGTTCGGTGCTCGGCACGCCGAGCTACATGTCGCCGGAGCAGATCCTCGGTCTGCCGGTCGACGGTCGCTCCGATCTCTTCTCGGCGGGCGTGATCCTCTATCAGTTCCTCACCGGCGAGCGGCCGTTCACAGGATCGTCGACGACGACGATGCAGAAGGTGTTGAAAGAGGATCCGCTGCCGCCGACGACGCTGAACGTGCAGCTGCCCGAGGCGATCGACGCGGTGATTCGCAAGGCGCTCGCCAAGCGGCCTGAAGAGCGTTATCAGACGGCGGCCGAGTTCGCGGCCGCGTTGCGGTCGGCGGCGTCGGTGATATCGAATGCAACGCGAACGTCCGTTGCAGCCGCCGTCACGGATCCGGCCCGTGCAAGCGATCCGACGCTCGTCGAGCCGACGGTCCTGGTCGCGACGCCGACGCCGACGTCGCGCGCAACCGCGAGCGCGCCGCAGTATGCGTCGGCCGATCGCAAGTCGCAAAGCGTCGCGATCGCGGTCGTGTTCGGTTTCGTGTTCGTTGCGGCCGCTGCAGCGACGTGGTTCTTCGCGGGCACGCGCGACAAGGCATCCACCACCGTCACCGACAACCGCAATCTGCAGCCACCGCCGTTGCCGGCCACGGTCGTGACCTCGGCATCGCCTGCGCCTTCCGCATCGTCGCCGTCTTTCACGATGCCACCGGCGGCAGCGCCCGCGTCGAACCCCGTGCCGGTCGCCGAGCCGGTCGCGGTTGCGCCGGGCACGCTGGTCATCGCCGCGCAGGGGCTCGCCGATCCGTCGAACCCGCGCTATCGGAACGACGCATCTCTGATGCAGGCCGACTTGCGCGCCGACGCGAAGGGCCAGCTCGTCGAAAAAGCACTGCGGCTCCTCGTCGAACCCGGGTCGCTTGCGAAACATTACGACGCACTGAGCGACCGGTTCCTGGCGAACAGCGGCGGCTACATCGAGACCGTCATGCGCGAAAGCGAGCCGAGCGTCGGCAAGGACGGTCTCGCGACGTTGACGACCGAGGCCGTCGTCAACGTGCGGGCCGTGCAGAAGTCGCTGAACGAGATGACGCGCAACGAGCGCATCGACATCATCCGCGCAAAAGGCGATCCGCGGATCGCAATGCAGATCACGGTGCGCGACGCGCAGGACGCCGGCGCTGCGCCGCGATCGTCGCCCGCGGCCGAGAATCTGCTGAAGGAGCGCGTCAAGTCGTTCGGCTTTCGAACGTGGTCCGAGGCGGGCAAGCGCGGCGCGGATTTCCTGGTCAGCGGCGATGCCGTCATCCGCCGGCTGACCACTCGCCTCGAGGCATCGGGCATCACCATCACGAAGTACGCGGTTGCGTCGCTGACGGTGAAGTGCATCGATCAGACCACGGGTGAGGAGATCTACTACAAGACCGTCGTGCCGAAGGGCGGCGGAAGCTACGCGACGGAAGAAGAGGCGGTTCGGGCGGTGGGCGAGCGGATTGCCGACGAGTTCTCGCGCGATTTCTTTCTGCAGCACGTGCATGTCAGCGGACGTCGCGTGTCGCTGGTCGTTGCCGCGCTGCCGGATGCGGATGCCGCGCAGCTGTTCACGCGCGAGCTCGTCGGGTTGCCGACGGTCGTGTCGGCGCGTGCGCGAGCGGTGAGCCAGGGCCACGCGTGGGACCTGCAACTCGCGGGCAGCGCGGCGCCGGCCGATCTTGTCGCGATGCACGTGCTTGCGCCGCTGAACGCCAAGCTTGGTGCCGATTGCCTTGCACTCGCCGGAAGCGCGGGCGACGAAGTGCAGGTTCGCTTCGAGCCGCGTTGCAACGACGAACCGGTGCGGAGCCGCCTGCAGACGCATCCACCGGCCGGCTTGTACGACGCATCGTCGGCTCGTCGCAAGTCCGTCATCACGAATCCGGAGACGTTGCGCAAGCTTTCGGTCTAGGTGAAACGACCCCTGCGCTCCGCCTCATTTGCCATTGACTTCGCCCCCCGAGGGGAGCGGCGTTCGCCCAGCGGCGGGGGGCCCCGCGCGTTTCGTGCGCGGAGATCGACGCCAGGCGAATCGACACTCGGGCCGACACGCAAGCCGTGCATGTTCCGTGGTGGCGCAAGGAGGCCGGCAGTCAGTGCTTGGGGCGGCCCTGCGCACTGACGTGCAGCCGCGCCTTGCCGAGAACGTCGTGCATTTCGTGCGCGTCCTGCGCGACTGCGGATTGCCGGTCGGTCCTGCGAAGGCCCTCGACGCGTTGGCCGCGGTATCGGCCGTCGGCATTGCCGATCGCGGCGACTTTCGTGCGGCGTTGGCGGCGGTTCTCGTCTCGCGACACGAGCATCTCGCCGTGTTCGACCAGGCGTTCGATCTGTACTGGCGAAATCCGCGACTCGGCGAGAAGATGATGGCGGCGCTGTTGCCGAAGGTCGAAGGGAAGGTCGCGGCCGACAAGGGAAATCGGATCGCCGCGCGTATCGCTCAAGCATTGCAGCCGCCGCGGGCAACGCGGCAGAAGCGTGGCGCCGGCGAGATCACGTACGACGCCGCGTTCACGTTCTCGCCGCGCGAAGTGCTGCACACGCGCGACTTCGCAAGCATGACGGTCGACGAGCTCGACGAAGCGCGCCGGATGATCGCAAGACTGCGGTTGCCGCTTCCCGCGTTCCGTGTTCGACGCATGCGGCCCGCAACGCGCGGGACGCGCGTCGATCTGCGAACGAGCGTCCGGCGGATGACCGGCGCAGCCGGAACGAGCGCGCCGCTCGCCTTTCGCCGGGCGCAAAGACGCGCGCCGCCATTGGTCGTGCTCTGCGACATCTCGGGTTCGATGGATCGGTACGCGCGCATGCTGCTGCACTTCCTGCACGCGATCACCAACGACCGCCATCGCGTGCACGTCCTGCTGTTCGGGACGCGGCTGACGTCGGTCACGCGGCACCTCAAGCATCGCGACGTCGACGTCGCGCTCGATCGCGTGGCAGAAGCCGTGCCGGACTGGGCGGGCGGGACGCGCATCGGCGCGTGCTTGCGAGAATTCAACCAGCGCTGGGCGCGTCGTCTGCTTGCGCAGAACGCCGTGGTTCTCCTGATTACCGACGGCCTCGACGCGGACGCAGCAGAGGGGCTCGCGTTCGAGGCGGACCGGCTGCATCGCTCGTGTCGGCGCCTGGTGTGGCTCAATCCGCTGTTGCGGTACGCGGGATTCGAGGCGCGTCCTGCCGGCGTGCGTGCGCTCCTGCCTCACGTCGATGACTTCCGGCCGGTGCACAGCCTTGCGTCGCTCGAGTCGCTCGCGCATGCATTGTCGAGCGATGTGCCGCGACGTCGAACGTCACGGAAACCCGTCAACCGCGACGCGCTGCGACCTGATGCGTCAGCGGAACCTCGCGCTTCTCGCGTGCCGAAGTAAGAATCGCGAGGCACGCTTCGAGCGTCGCGCGCGCCCATCGACCGTCGTGCAGCGGCGGACGGTCGTCGACGACCGCGCCATGGATCTCGTCGATCACTTCGACGCGCGGAATCGCCGGCGGCGGCAGCGGCTCGAACGTCTTTTCGTCGTCAGCGTAGATCGCCACGCCGCGCGCTGTCGGACGCAGGTCGGCGCGGTCGCACGAGACGATGACAAAGCCGAAGTGATTCCATCCGGCCGGCACGCTGGGCGGCGGCGCATAGAGCGAGCCGCCGTAATTGCGCGCGGCTTTCAGCGCCGACTCGCTCATCGCCGCAGCAACGAGACGCCGGCGCGCCGCGCCGTAGTCCGCGCTCGATTTCGATTGGCCCATTTCGCCGATGTCGTCCACGAGTTCGTCGGAATCATAGTGCGCATTGCCGCTGTAGGTCGCATGCGCGAAGACACCGTCGGCAAACGACAACAGCGCGCTGTAGGCGCTCTCGGTCGGCCGCTCGCGATCCCACGTTCCGGTGTGCGCACGCACGCTCGTGACGAGGCCGCCGCCGAGCAGGCGCACGACGTCGATCTGGTGCGCGCCCTGACTGAAGACGACCCCTCCGCCGGCTTCGGTCGCGAGTTCCTCGGGACGCCGCGGCCGATAAAGGAAGTCAGTGTAATTCAGTGCTGTGATCATGCGAACGGGCCCGAAGTCGCCCCTCTCGCAGCGCTCCCGCACGCGCGCGACCGGCCGGTTGAAGCTGTGGCTGTGACCGACGACCAGATGGCGACATGCGCGTTCGGCCGCGTCGATCATCGCCGTGCATTCGTCGAGCGCGATCGCCATCGGCTTCTCGAGCAGCACGTGCCGACCGGCGGATAGCGCCGCGAGCACATGCGCGGCGTGAAACTGATGCGGCGTGGCGACATAGACGACGTCGACATCGTTGAAGGCGCAGAGTGCATCGACGTTGTCGAACGCGGGGCCCCCGAAGTCGCGCGTGAACTGCGCACGCGCCTGCGGCAACGGATCGGCGCCGGCGACGAGCGCGACGCGCGCATCCGCAACGAACGTCGGCAGCATCAGCGTGAACGCGCGGCCGAGCCCCGCGACGGCGATTCGAAGCGGACGACTCATCGTGCCTGGTCGCTTAAAATGGTTGCTGGTCGCCGATTCTAAGCGCCGTTCGTTTGATTCAGAGGAGAACCGCCGATGTCGCCCACCCGCCGGACCACACTTCGTTGGATGACCGTGATGACTGTTGCTTGCGTCGCATCCCCGCTTGCGGGCGCTCAGCTCCCTGCCGGTTATCCGGGCAAACCGATCCGGCTTGTCGTGCCGTACGCCCCCGGTGGATTCCCGGACACGGTGGCCCGCATTCTTCAACAACGGCTCGGTGAGCGGCTCGGCCAGTCGGTCGTCGTCGACAATCGGCCCGGCGCGAACGGCGGCGTCGCTGCGGGCGCCCTGACGTCGGCTCCCGCGGACGGCTACACGTTCCTCGTCACCGACGGATCGATGTTCTCGATCAATCCGCTGACCTACAGCAAGCTCACCTACGACGCGAAGAAGGATTTCGTCCCGGTCGCGCTCGTTGCGCGCGCGCCGCTGTTCCTCGCGCTGCACCCGAAAGTGCCTGCGCAGAACTTCAAGCAGTTCATCGACTATGTGAAGGCGAACCCCGGCAAGGTGAACTACGGGTCCTCGGGCATCGGCAGCACGCACCATCTGACGGTGGAAGCGATGAAGACGTCGCTCGGTCTCGACATGGTGCACGTGCCGTTCAAGGGAACCGGACAGTCGGTGCCCGCGCTCGTGGCCGGGCAGGTCGACGCGCTGTTTTCCGCCTATCCGTCGCTCGCGGGGTTCGTCAAGGACGGCCGTGTGAAGCTCATCGCGACCAACGCGGCGCAGCGATCGTCGTTGGCGTCCGATTCACCGGCGATCGCGGAGCTCGTGCCCGGCTTCGACTTTGCGCCGATTGTCGGTGTGCTCGCGCTCAACGGCACGCCGAGCGCCATCATCGACAAGATCGCGTCGGAAGTCGTGGCGATCACGAAGATGCCAGAAGTCGTGCAGCAGATGGCGACGGCCGGCATCGATCCGGTGGGAACGGGCGCGGACGGCTATGCCCGGGCCATCGCCGACGAAAATGCGCGCATGGCGAAGGCGATCCAGGCGGCCGGCTTGAAGCCCGAGTGACCGACCGCGATGGAACTTGCCCAGACCCGAACGATCGACGCGCCGCGCGACAAGGTGTGGCACGCGCTGAACGATCCGCAGACGCTTCGCGCGTGCATTCCGGGCTGCGAAAGCTTCGAGCCGGACGGCGACAATGCTTATCATGCAACCGTCGCGACGAGGGTCGGACCGGTGTCGGCGCGCTTCAACGGCAAGCTCCGACTCGCCGACATCGATCCGCCGATCGGATACACGTTGAGCTTCGAAGGCCAGGGCGGTGCAGCCGGGTTCGCGAGCGGAAATGCAAAGGTTTCGCTTGCGCCGACGAGCGAACGTCAGACGGCGCTCTCGTACACGGTGAAAGCGCAGGTCGGCGGCAAGCTTGCGCAGATCGGCAATCGGCTGATCGACAGCGCGGCGGCGAAGCTCGCCGACGATTTCTTCACGCGGTTCGCTCTCGCGGTGGGCGAGCCGGCCGCGCCGGCAGCCGCCGCGCCGGAGGCAATGCAGCCTGTGGCGATGGCCGCATCGGGCGAAGGCAACCGATGGGTTCGCGTGCTGGCGATCGGCGCAATCATCGCCGTGCTGATCGTCCTTTACGCAGTGACGCGCTGATTGACGGAGTACGAACATGGACAGCGTCGATCTCGAAGTGCTGAAGCGCAGTTCCGAGTGGATCGAGGCGGGCCGGCGCGTGCTGCTCGTCACCGTCGTCAAGACGTGGGGCAGCTCGCCGCGACCGGAAGGCGCGATGCTCGCGGTCCGCGACGACGGCCGCGTCGTTGGATCGGTGTCGGGCGGATGCATAGAAGACGATATCGTCGATCGCGTGCGGCGCGACGGCGTCACAGCGACACGGTGCGAAGCCGTGACGTACGGTGTCTCGGCCGACGAGGCGCGGCGTTTCGGTTTGCCGTGCGGCGGAACGATCAAGCTCGTGCTCGAGCCGCTCACGCGCGAATCGGGAATGCTGGCGCTGTTGCGCGAGGTCGAGGCGGGGCATCTGGTCACGCGACGGCTCGAGCTTGCCAGTGGCTTTGCGACATTGCATCCGGCGCGCGCGGCCGATGGACTGACGTTCGACGGGAAGACGCTGACCACGGTGCACGGCCCGCGCTACCGAATTCTGGTGATCGGGGCGTCGCAGCTGTCGAAGTACCTGGCGCAAATCGCCGTCGGCCTCGATTATCAGGTGACGATCTGCGATCCGCGCGAGGAGTACACCGAAACGTGGGACATCCCCAGCGTGAAGCTCGTGCGCACGATGCCCGACGACACCGTCGTTGCGATGGAGCTCGACGAGCGGTGCGCGGTCGTCGCGCTGACGCACGATCCGAAGCTCGATGACCTGGCATTGATGGAAGCGCTGAAGTCGCCGGCGTTCTATGTCGGCGCGCTCGGCTCCCGAGCGAACAACGAGAAGCGTCGGCAGCGCCTGAAGGAATTCGACTTGTCCGACGAGGAGATCGATCGGCTGCATGGGCCGATCGGCCTCTACATCGGGAGCCGAACGCCGCCGGAGATCGCAATCTCGATCCTCGCGGAAATTACGGCGGTCAAGAATGGCGTTCGCTTGCCCGAAGCGGTGAGCATCGCTGCCGCCAAGGGGAAGATCGCCGCGACGCCGGTGTGCGACGCCGCACGCGATTAGCGAAGCGAAGGGCCGCGGCTCGCGCCACGGCCCGGTGTCACGCGACTACTGGATGCGCCGCTCACGACGCCGCACGATGACGAGCATCGCGACGAGGGCGATGCCGACGAGACCGAGGCTCGCCGGCTCTGGGACCTTCCCGATCTGCGCTGCGATGCCGACCAGTGCGTTTCCGCCGCCGATCGTGCCCACGAGCGTGATGCCCGAGCCGAAGTTCGCGTAGAGCTGCGAAACGTTCGCGCCGGGCGCTGTTACCGAGAAGTACGGGATGCCGGTCAATCCGGAAAAGTCGTAGCCGAATAGCGGACCGGAATCGAACGACGTCCCCAGCGCGCTGTTGAACGTCCCCGCGTTGGCGTTGGTGAACAGCACGACGAAGTCCGGGGACCGCCCGATGTCCACGCCGCGAAGCGCCGTCGTGGTCGCGCCGGGAGCGTTGTCGTTGTACGCGGCGCCGACGATGACGGGGGAGCTGGTCGTTCCATCGGTGTAGGCTAGCGGCACGTCCAGTTGCACGAGCCCGTTGTCGACATTGATGCGCAGGTTCTGGCCGGTGTCGCTGGTGACGCGCAGCCGATCCACGACCGGGTTGAAATCGAAGCCGAACGACGTGCCGAGCACGTTTTGATAAGGCGTCGGTGCGGTGATGTCGGCGGGATCCGCGGCGAGGATCGCTCCCGACAGCGCCAGCCCGGTGAGCGTATTGATCGTGTAGACGCGTCCTTGGCCCGCGGCATTGACCCCCAGCGCATAGAGCCGGTTGTTGTTCGGGCCGGTCGACGGACGGATGTCGATTCCGATCAATCTGTCGCCGGCGGCGACGCCGGTGACCGCGCCGATGACGTTCACCGAGCCGGGCGTTGCGCTGTCGAAGCTGATCAGCGTGTTCGCGGCTCCCGTCGTGCTGCTCGAGTTTGTCAGCCCATAGATCAGCTCCGCGTGCGCGCCTTGCGTGGCGGCGGCGAAGGCGAGCGCTGAACAAAAGGCCGGCCATGCGTTGGTTCGCGATGCATTCATTCGAATCGGTTCCTATGCGTAGGTGTTGGATGACGAAGCGCACGGGCGCATGTCCGCAACGTTACGTGCATTCGCTGTGCCAGTATCCAGACCCGAGCTTTTACAGCCAGTTGCTAGGGGTCTGCGTATCGTGACGTCAAGCCTTTCGACGCTGGTTCGTCGTCAACGCAAGATCGCCGTAATAAAGCGACGGCGCGCGATCCGGTGTTGTCCGTATCGGTGATCAACGCAACACCGTTCCCGGGCATACGACAGCGGCGGCGAGCGCAACGAGCACGGCACGGCGCATCGGCTCAGTGACTAGGACGACGCCACCGCGAGCGTCGACGCATCGCGCCGCCAGCGCATGAGATCTTCGACGGTGTCGATGTCGAACAACGGCGGGAGTTCTGACCAACGCACGTTCGCTGTCGCGAGTCGTTCGCGCGTTTGGCACATCACGTTCGGCGTGCTCCATGCGATGCCGTCGAACGCATTTACGCTTCGAGACAAACCGACGAGCACATAGCCGCCGTCTTCCGCAGGTCCGAACACGGCGTCGCGACTTTGCAGGTCATGGGCGGCGCGCGCGAGATAAGCCACGTCGATGCCCGGCGCGTCGGTGCCGATCAGCAGGGCAGGTTGGCCCTTTTGCAACGTCGATTCGAGCGCGATGCGCATGCGTTCGCCGAGATCCCGCCCGTGTTGCAATCGGAGCGCCATGTCGCGGGACGAA
>DATLNR010000081.1:0-11262 GCA_035536655.1 Casimicrobiaceae bacterium | reverse complement strand
AGGGTAGTGTTACCAAAGCGCAGATCATCGGCGGCAGACTGCTCCAGGGGACGACGGTCGGGAACTTCACGATCACTGGAGGCGCGTTCCCGTCTTTATCATCGGCGGCACAGTGACGTTTACCACCAACGTGCAACCTTGACCTGACGACCTTGACGTTCGTCGAGGACGTGACCGGATTGGTCTGCGTGGACCTGGCGCCTTGATGCATTGAGCGTCATGCAAGGGCCCCTTTGTTGTCCGCCGTCGTCATCGGCGGCGCCGCAAGAGCCGCGGTGCCGCGCGCGCCGAGACGACCGCGTCGGCAGATTTGTTTGTTGCGCGCTTACGCCGCTGCAACAAAGCGATTACACCGCCCGCCGATTCGACGCCTTTCGCGTCCGACGCTGCAACGCAAGCAACCGCGCCGCGCCCGTTCCCATTAGAAGTAGCAACAACGCGCCCAGCGCCGCCGGCGACATCACGGGAATCGCCGAGCTCATCACCGCCAGCGCCTGCACGGTCGTGGTCGGGCAGCTGCCGAGATTGCCGGTGCAGCGGTAAAGGACTTCGCGCGTCGTGCAGCTGTAGAGCAGGAAGAACTCCGCGGTGTTCGCCGGATTGAGCGCGGCATCGCCGGCGCCGCCGTACGTGCCGATGACCGTGTTCGGCGGCTGCGGCAATGTGATCGGCTGCGTCCACGCGCCGGTGAACGAGCCGCCGGTCAGCGTGCTCGGCTGATCGTAGCTGCCGATTGTCGTGCCGGTCGCATTGGTGATGCGACCGAACTCGCGCGCGGGATTGACCGTGTAGGTGAACGACCAGCTGACGTTCGCCGTCGACTGGCAGTCGGCGGCCGGCGCGAGCGACACCGGACCGGCGACCGATTGAGCCAGTACCGGGCTTGCCAGCAGCGTGAAGAAGAACGCCCCTAGACCACGGGAGAGCGTCACACGGAAGTCCACGGATTGAACGGTTGCGCGATGGTACGGGGGACGCGACGAACGCAGCAAGGCAGCGCCTGTCGAGCGGTTGCGCGGTTCGCGAAACGTGTCACCGCCGCGACAAGCCGCTGTCGCATCACGACGACAACGCGAACCCGGCAACCTCGATACCGCATACTTATACGGTGTCCGCGCTCCGCCAACCTGCCTCCGACCGGTTCGACGCCGCGCGTGCGTGGTTCGACACGCAAGGATGGCAACCGTTCGCGTTCCAGGAGGCGGCGTGGGCGGCCTTCGCTGCCGGCGCTTCGGGTCTCCTCCACGCGCCCACCGGCATGGGCAAGACGTACGCCGCGTGGCTGCCGCCGCTCGTGTGCACGGCGCACGATCCCGACGACGAAGCGCCGCCGTTGACCGTCCTTTGGATCACACCGCTCAAGGCGTTGGCCGGCGATACCGCACTCGCGCTTTCGCGTGCGTCGCAGGCATTGCGACCCGCATGGACGGTCGGCGTGCGCACCGGCGACACGTCCGATACCGATCGCGCACGCCAACGCCGGCAGTTGCCAACCGCGCTGGTCACGACGCCCGAAAGCCTTTCGCTGTTGCTCTCATGGCCCGACTGGCGCGAACGATTCGCGCGCGTGGCAGCCGTCGTCGTCGACGAATGGCACGAGCTTCTCGCAAGCAAGCGCGGTGTACAGGTCGAGCTGGCGATCGCGCGGCTCGCGACGCTCTTGCCCACGCTGCGCGTCTGGGGACTATCCGCCACGCTCGCGAATCTCGAGCAAGCCTTCGCCGCGCTGGTCGGCCCCGCGCGCGCACGCACCGGCCGGATCATCCAAGGCATCGAGGCGAAGGCGATTACGATCGAAACGCTGAAGCCCGCGACGATCGAACGCTTCCCGTGGGCCGGCCATATCGGCCTGAAGCTTCTGCCGCAAGTCGTGCGCGCGATCGAGCGTGCGAAGACGACGCTCGTCTTCACCAACGTCCGTTCGGCCGCCGAGATCTGGTACCAGGCGCTGCTCGACGCAAGGCCCGATTGGGCGGGAACGATCGCGCTCCATCACGGCTCGATCGAGCGCGACGTGCGCGCGTGGGTCGAAGAGGCGGTTCGGCAGCGCAAGCTCCGTGCTGTCGTGTGCACGTCGAGCCTCGACCTCGGTGTCGACTTCGCGCCCGTCGATCAGGTGTTGCAGATCGGGAGCCCAAAGGGCGTTGCACGGCTACTGCAGCGCGCGGGACGCAGCGGCCATCGACCGGGAGAGATCTCGAAGGTCACGATCGTGCCCGCGCAGGCGCTCGAGCTTGTCGAAGCGGCGGCGGCGCGCGAAGCGGCGCTGGAGCGGCGCATCGAGGCGAGAGATCCGATCGAGCTTTCGCTCGACGTGCTGCTGCAGCACGTCGTCACCTGCGCGCTCGGCGGCGGCTTCGCGCCCGACGCGCTCCTGGCCGAAGTGCGCAGCACGCATGCGTATGCGCGACTCACCGACAACGACTGGCGCTGGGCGCTCGACTTCGTCGTCCACGGCGGCGCGAGCCTGAACGCCTATCCGGAGTATCGCAAGGTCGTCATCGGCGCCGACGGCATCGCGCGCGTGCCGAACCGCGACATCGCCCGACGTCACCGCCAATCAATCGGCACGATCGTTTCCGACGCGTCGGTCGGCGTGCAATTCCGCAGCGGTGCGAGGCTCGGCCATGTCGAGGAGTCGTTCATCGCGCACTTGAAGCCCGGCGACGCGTTCGTCTTCGCCGGTCGCGTGCTCGAATTGCTGCGCGTTCGCGAGATGACTGCGTGGGTCAAGCCGGCGACGCGGGGCAAGGCCGTTTTTCCGCGATGGATGGGCGTGAAGATGGCGTTCTCGACGCTTCTCGCCGACCGCACGCGCGAACTGATCGCGCAGGCGCGCGACGGCCGTTACGCCTCCGAGGAGCTCGCGCTCGTTCGCCCGCTGCTCGAGTTGCAGCGCCGCTGGTCGGCGCTGCCGACGTCCCGCGAATGGTTGATCGAGCACATCGACGCTCGCGACGGGCACTATCTGTTCTTCTATCCGATGGAAGGCCGGCTCGCGAATCTCGGATTAGCGACGCTGTTCTCCTACCGGCTCGCGAAGGAGCGCGCGCGCACGTTCACGATCACGGTCAACGACTACGGATTCGGCCTGCTGTCACCGACACCGATTGCGTTCGGCATCGCGGAGCTTGGTCGCCTGCTCGCGGCCGACGACGTCGAGCGCGACATCCTGCTCGGATTGAACGCCGCCGAGCTGTCGCGTCGCCAGTTCCGGGAGATTGCACGCATTGCCGGCCTGATCTATCAAGGCTATCCAGGTGAAGGACGCAGCAACCGCGCGCTGCAGGCGTCCGCGGGACTGATCTACGACGTCTTCGCCCAATTCGACCCGGAAAACCTGTTGCTTGCGCAGGCCGTGCGTGAAGTGCTCGAACGACATCTCGAAGGGTCGCGGCTCGCGCACGCGCTCGACCGCATGCGACGCAGTCGAGCGCTCTTTACGCGGCCGAAGCGCCCGACGCCGTTCGCGTTCCCGTTGATCGTCGAGATGTTTCGCGAGAAGCTTACGACCGAAGCGCTCGAGGCGCGCGTCGCGCGGATGGTGGCCGATCTCGAGCGCGCGGCGGCGGCCGACGCTGCCTGATAACGCACAAGGACTCAACCGATGCCGCTGACGCTCGATCTCTCGCAACGTGTCGCGCTCGTGACGGGGGCAGCACGTGGCCTCGGTTTCGCCATTGCGAAAGGACTCGCCGGCGCGGGCGCCACCGTCGTGTTAAACGGTCGCGATCGCGACGCGCTCGAGCGAAGCCGCGCGTCGATCGAAAGCGATACGGGAAGCGTCGTCGACATCGAGGTGTTCGATGTCACCGATCGCTCCGCGGTCGCGCGAGGCGTGCGAGCGATCGAATCGCGTCACGGCTCGCTCGACATTCTGGTCAACAACGCCGGCATCCAGCGCCGCCGTCCCGTCACCGAATTCACCGCCGAGGACTTCGACGCGATCATCGCGACCAATCTCGCCGCACCGTTCATCGTGTCGCAAGCGGTCATCGCCGGCATGCGTTCGCGCGGCAAAGGCGCGATCGTCAACATCGCGTCGCTCACGAGCGAGCTCGGTCGACCCACGATCGTTCCCTACACAGCGGCGAAAGGCGGCGTACGGCAATTGACGCGCGGTCTTGCGACCGAGCTCGGACCGACCGGCATTCGCGTCAACGCCATCGCACCCGGCTACTTCGTCACCGAGATGAACCGTGCGCTTCTGGATGACGCGAAATTCGATGCGTGGGTTCGCGGCCGCACGCCGATGCAACGCTGGGGCGATCCCGACGAGCTCGCGGGACTTGCCGTGTTCCTCTGCTCCGACGCCGCTAGCTACATCACCGGCCAGACGATCTTCGTCGATGGCGGCATGAGCATTTCGGTGTAGTTCACCGACGCAAAAGGCGTCCGCGGGTTCGGTGGATGCCGCATCGTCGGCATTGCACCTTTTGCGTCGGGAGCACCCACGCGGTGCGCCTTGGGACGGCCCTGCGGCGCACCGCCCCAACTGCGCGAAACAACGAGCGACATTCGCGGCGCCTGAGCGCGTCGACCGGTCTTCTCAGCCGATCGGAATCCGAGCCATCGCGTGGTCTTGTCGATGCTCGAGCGCCACGCCTTGCGCGTGCGCGAGCGCGGCCACGTCGCTCCAGCGCAGATCGCGATAAAGCGACACGCGGGCGCCTTCGCCCGCGCGCGTCGCGCTTCGCGAACGAACCGACAGAACGACATCCTCGCCGCGCCGGCGCACGGCGAGCGACACGTCGGCCGCGCCCTGGACCGCGTCACCGATCGCAACCAGCATTGCGGCGCAAAGTTCGCGAAACACGGCGGCGTTGACCAGTTCACCCGCCGCGATCAACGTCGTCTTCACTTCGATGCCACGCAGGCTCCATTCAGTGCCGACGAGATCGAGACACGCGTGCACGGCTTCGCCGACCGTCGTCGTTGCATTGGGGTCGGGCCGCAACCAATCCGTCATTGCCTGGCCGCGGCCGATGGCGGCGTGCGCCTGATCCTCGATGCGCGCGATCGCTTCCGATGTTTCTGCGCCGACACCGCTGCGCGTGCATGCGCGCTTCGCGAGCCCGACGGCGAACTGGACGCTCTGCAGCTCGCCGACGAGCCCGTGCCGCAACACCGGAAAGATCCGACGGTAAAGCGCATAACGCGCCGCCTCGACGCCAATCTCCGCGTCGGTGGCCGCGTGCTCGGTGACCGGCCGCGGATTCGCCGCTTCCCACTGCGCACGCGGAGCGACGTCGACTACCTTCGGCACCTCGCGCGGCTCGGCGCTCGCTCGCGCACGATGGCCGTCGATCTTCGCCAACATCGTTTCCAATAGTGCCGGATCGAACGGCTTCGTCAGATGCAGGTCCATGCCGGCGTCGCGCGAGCGTTCCTTGTCCTGCTCCTGCCCCCACCCGGAAAGCGCGACGATGACCGCTTCTCGGCCGTTCTTCTCCTCGCGGATGCGTCGGCAGGTCTCGAAGCCGTTCATCCTCGGCATGCCGATGTCGAGGAAGACGAGGTCCGGCGCATAGTCCGGCACCGTTGCGATCGCGGCCGGGCCGTCGTGGACGATGCGCACGTCGTGGCCGAGCATCTCGAGCATCATCGCAAGGCTCGCCGCGAGATCGACGTTGTCGTCGACGACGAGGATGCGGCGTTTTTCCCCGCGAGTCGCCTCGCGTCGCATCGGCGGCAGGTCCAACGCGTCGGTCGCGCCCCGGATCGCGGCACCGTCCGCCGCGGGCAGCGTGACGATGAACGCGCTGCCCTGCCCCGGGCCGTCGCTTTTCGCCTTCACCTTGCCGCTGTGCATCTCGACCAGTCGCTTGACCAGCGCGAGTCCGACACCCAATCCGCCGCGGCTCTTGTCGAGCGACGTGTCGACCTGCGTGAACATCTCGAACACCGTCTTCAGCATGTCGGGCGGCAGCCCGATGCCGTTGTCGCGCACGGTCACCGCGAGCATGCCTTCGCGGGGCTCGACCGCCACGCGGATGCGCCCGCCGGGCGGCGTGTACTTCGCCGCGTTGTTCAGCAGGTTGCTAACGATCTGCACGAGACGCGCCGAATCCGCGATGACGAACAACGGGTTCCCCGGCATCGCGACGTCGAGCTTGTGACCGTAGTGATCGATCAACGCGCTCTCCGTCTCGATCGCCTCGCGAACGACTGCCTGCAGCTCGACGCGTTCTTTGCGCAACTCGATGTGGCTGCGACTGATGCGCGAAACGTCGAGCAGATCGTCGACCAGGCGCGTCAGCTGCGACAGTTGGCGCTCGACCATGCCGCGCGTCGCAGCGACAGCGGCGCGATTGTCGCCCGCCAGCCGAATGACGTGCATCGCATTGCGGATCGGCGTCAACGGATTGCGCAGCTCGTGCGCGAGCGTCGCGAGAAAGACGTCCTTGCGTGCATCGACCTCGGAGAGCTGCGCGTGCAGCCGCTCGAGCTCGTCGACGTGGCGCGCGAGATCGTTGCGCGTCGATGCCAGCGCTTCCTCCGTCGACTTGCGCTCGGTGACGTCGACGATCGCGTTGACCGCGCCCGTCACGCGACCCTCGACATCGCGAAACACGTGCGGATGCACGATCACGCGCCGACGCACGCCGTCGGGACGCTCGACGATCGCTTCACTGTCGACGAGCTCGACGTTCGCATGTACGGCGAGCGCCGTCGCCGATTGGTCGATCGAAAGCTCGGCGCCGTCGAGCGTGGCGATCTTCCAGCGCTTGAACCAGCGCTCTTCGCCAACGACCGGCCGGCCGTTCAAAAGCGCCGTGGCGGCAGCGTTGATGTGGGCAAGCTTGCCGTCTGCGCCGATCGCATACAGCGCAATCGGCAACGCATCCAAGAATTCGCGGTAGCGCGATTTGCTCGCGTGCGCGTCGCCCTCGACACCGTCGATCATCAAGCCAAGCGCGTCGCCGCACGACGCACGGCCCCGCGCGGCCTCATCAAGGGGCGCGTTTTTGAGCCTTCTTTCCACTCGCTAGCACGTTAATCGTCTGCGTCGCCGCCGTTTATCGGACGGGACGAAGCGGTGTGTGGGAGTAGGCCTACAACCTACGGGAGGCTACGCGTGGCGCTCGCCGCGCGGTCGACTAAGA
The DNA here is from genome assembly GCA_035536655.1 of Casimicrobiaceae bacterium. Taxonomy (GTDB): domain Bacteria; phylum Pseudomonadota; class Gammaproteobacteria; order Burkholderiales; family Casimicrobiaceae; genus VBCG01. The sequence goes on along the minus strand of DATLNR010000081.1, from coordinate 4,156 downwards.
TCACGCTCGGTAATCGTCTCCGCGCCTTGTTCACCGCCCCCCTCGCCTTCGCCGCCGATGATCCTTCGGCGAGCGCGCCGCACCGGATGCGCGTTCATCTTGCGGGCGAATCGGTCGACCTCTGCGCGGATCGCGCGGTGTATTGGCCCGGCCAAGCGACGCTGTTCATCGCCGACCTGCACTTGGGCAAAGCCGCCAGTTTCCGGGCCGCCGGCGTTCCGCTACCGCGGGGCAGCACCGATGCCGATCTCGCGCGGCTGACGCAGCTTCTGGAGGCGACGGCCGCACGGCGTCTCGTCGTGCTTGGCGATTTCCTGCATGCCGCAAGCGCCCGCGTTCCTGCGCTCGACAGAGCGTTCGCGCAATGGCGCTCGATGCATCCCGCGCTCTCGATCCTGCTTGTCCGCGGCAATCATGACGCGCAGGCCGGCGATCCGCCGCCGGACTGGAACATCGACAGCGTCGCGGAGCCACACGCGTTGCCGCCGTTTCTCGCCTGTCATCGCCCGCATTCACCGCCGTCGGGTTTCGCGCTGTGCGGCCATGTGCATCCGGGTGTCGTGCTCGGGGGCCGCGCTCGCGAGTCGGTGCGCCTGCCCTGCTTCTTGATCGGGCGCCGCGCCATGCTGTTGCCCGCGTTCGGCGGCTTGACCGGCCTCGCAATCGTCAACCCGGCGGCTGACGAAACAGTCGTTGTCATTGCGGGCAGTCGGCTGTTCCGGCTGGCCGCATGACCTCGGGTCGCGATTGCACTGCAGCATAAGTGTCCGGCCGGGACGAATCGATCAGGCCGACAGACGTTTGCTGCGGCGCACCGGTAACCTGCTGTCGCAAAAGCGCAACATATCGCGAAATCGCCCACTTGCGCGTGCGCCCGGGGGATAAGCCGGTGGACGGGCTGTGCACACAACTTGGACATTGGCGCTGCGGGGCGCTAACAGTTTGATTGGGCACCGCATCCTGGGAACCACCGCGGTGGATAAATGTGCGGAAAGCCCCGCCTGCCGACCACCATCTTTTGTGTTGACCGGGAGGCGAAGCACAAGATATAGTAGATTTTGAAAGCTTTACTTCGCTGTAGGCGGCGAAGACATGGGGTTCACCTGCGGATGCCGGCTTGGCACTGGCGCGCCGCACTTTCCGTTCCCCGATCGCCGCTCGCTGACCGCCGAAATTGAGGAGGAAATCGTCGATGCGTACCCTCGCTGCGCCCGCCGTCACCGGCTCCGAGGGGCCGCCTCCCGATCCGATGACCGTTGAAACGCCGTCCGCGCCGTCGGCGGCCGACCCCCGATTCGCCCAATTCAAGGTCATCCGCCGTAATGGCTCGGTGGTCGGCTTCGAGCCGGCGAAGATCTCGATCGCGATGACCAAGGCGTTCCTCGCCATCCATGGCGGCCAGGGCGCCGCCTCGGCGCGGGTGCGCGACCAGGTCGCTACGCTGACTGAAGCCGTCGTGGCGGCGCTGATGAAGCGCAAGCCCGAGGGCGGCGCGATCCACATCGAGGAGATCCAGGACCAGGTCGAACTCGCGTTGATGCGCGGCGGCGAGCATGAGGTCGCGCGCGCGTACGTGCTTTATCGCGAGAAGCGGGCGCAGGAACGCGCGGCGCTCAGAGGCACGGAAAGCGATGCCGTGACGACGATCCACGTCGTCGAGAACGGCGTGAAGAAGCCGCTCGACTTCGGCCGGCTCACGACGCTCGTGCGGGCCTCGTGCGAAGGCCTGTCCGACGTCGATGCAGACGCGATCCTGAAGGCGGCGCGCAAGGACCTCTACGACGGCGTGCCGATGGGAGAGGTGCGCAAGGGCGTCGTGCTCGCTGCGCGCACGCTGATCGAGAAGGAGCCGCAGTACAGCTACGTCACGGCGCGCTTGTTGCTCGACGGCTTGCGCTTCGAGGCGCTCGGCGAAGAGGCTACGCAAGCCGACATGCAGCGCAAGTACGCGCAAGCGTTTCCGCGGCTTCTGAAACACGGCGTGAAGATCGGCCTGTTGAACGATGCGCTGCTGCAGTTCGACTTGGCGAAGCTCGGCGGGGCATTGAAGCCCGAGCGGGATCTTGCGTTCGGCTATCTCGGCCTGCAGACGCTCTACGACCGCTACTTCCTCGTCGACCAGCGCGAAGGGCGCAGGATCGAATTGCCGCAGGCGTTCTTCATGCGCGTGGCGATGGGGCTCGCGTTGAACGAAGTCGATCGCGAAGCGCGTGCGTTCGAGTTCTACGACGTGCTATCGACGTTCGACTTCATGTCGAGCACGCCGACGTTGTTCAACTCGGGCACGCATCGCTCGCAGCTCTCGTCGTGCTACTTGACGACGGTGTCCGACGACCTCGACGGCATCTACGAGGCGATCAAGGAGAACGCGCTGCTGTCGAAGTTCGCGGGCGGCTTGGGCAACGACTGGACCAACGTGCGCGCGATGGGCTCCCACATCAAGGGGACGAACGGCAAGTCGCAGGGCGTCGTTCCATTCCTCAAAGTGGTGAACGATACGGCTGTCGCGGTCAATCAGTGCTTCGCTCCCGACACGCGGGTCTACACCGCGCGCGGAGCGATCCCCATCCGCAGCATCCGCGAAGGCGATCTTGTGCTCGGGCGGAGCGGAGAGTATCGCGAGGTGCTCGAGCGCATGGTCTACAACCAGCACGACGCGATGGTCGCCATCGACGTCGAGCACGCGATCGAGCCGGTCGAGGTCACCAGCGGGCATCCGTTCTGGGCTTTGACCGATGTCCCGGCCGGCCAGTCGATCGAATGCACGCACGAACAACTGGCGAACGGCAAGATCACGCCGGCATGGATCGACGCTGGCCGCTTAAGGGCCGGTGACTACGTTGGCTTTGCCGTCCCCACAGAGGTCGTTCCCGCGGCTGGTTTCAGCGAAGACGATGCGCGACTCTACGGGATCCTGCTCGCCGACGGGCACCTTTCACAGGACGGCATGCAGTGGAGCGTTTCGGCCGATGCGACGCGCGACACGCATCTCGGATTCGTCCGCGACTATTTGAACGACCGTGGCATTCATTCGCGCGAAACGCGGCAGGGCCAGCGCGCGCAGATTCACTGGGCGTCGTTTGCGTCAACCGGCGAACGCGTTCGGCGTGATGCGACGACGGGCCGCATCGTCGACGCGGGCGCGGCCACGCTGCCGTTGGGTCTTCCCGATCTCTACGACGAATCGCACGTGAAGCGGATCGCCGCGCGCTTCGCCCATCTGCCGCGCGCGCAAACGCGATCGCTGATTCGCGGGATGCTCGAAACCGACGGCTGCGTTTCGCGCGGCGCCGAGATCACGTTCACGTCGTCGTCGGTCGCGCTCGCCGAGGGCCTGCGCTACCAGCTCTTGCGGCTCGGCATTCCGTCTTCGGGGCACAAGCGCGCCGAAGCGTCGATCGATGTGCACGTCCCGGTGGCCGGCGAGGTCGCCCAAGCCCTCGGGTGCAAGGCGATCGGCAATGTCGACTGGATCACGCAGCGCGGCTTCGCGTACTCGCGCATCCGCGCGGTGACGCCGATCGCGCCCAGGCCGCTCGTCGTCGATTTGAAGGTCGACGTCGACGCGTCGTATCAGACAGTGGCCGGCCTGGTGCACAACGGCGGCAAGCGCAAGGGCGCCGTCTGCACGTATCTCGAGACCTGGCACCTGGACATCGAGGAGTTTCTCGAGCTGCGCAAGAACACCGGCGACGACCGCCGCCGCACGCACGACATGAACACGGCGAACTGGATTCCCGACCTGTTCATGAAGCGCGTCATCGAGGGCGGCGACTGGACGCTGTTCTCGCCGTCGGACGTGCCGGACCTGCACGACAAGTGGGGCAAGGCGTTCGAGGAAGCCTACAGCGGGTACGAAGCCAAGGCGGCCCGCGGGGAATTGAAGCTCCACAAGAAGATCCCCGCGGTGCAGCTGTGGCGAAAAATGCTCTCGATGCTCTTCGAGACCGGCCACCCGTGGATCACGTTCAAGGATGCGTGCAACGTGCGCTCGCCACAGTCGCACGTCGGCACGGTCCACAGCAGCAACCTGTGCACCGAGATTACGTTGAACACCAGCGAGACCGAGATCGCGGTGTGCAACCTGGGGTCGGTGAATCTCGTCGCCCACCTGAAGTCCGAGGGCAACGGGGCATACACGCTCGATCACGCGAAG
>DATLNR010000080.1:0-7045 GCA_035536655.1 Casimicrobiaceae bacterium | reverse complement strand
CGGATCGCCGAGTGGATTCCGTCGCAGCCGATGACGACGGCGCCATCGATCGGATCGAGCGCACGCCCCGATGTCGTTTCGATGAAGCGAGCCGTTGCGCGACGCTCGTCCTGGTCGACGCCAACGCACGTATGGTTGGCGACGACGCTATCTGCGCCCAGCCGTTCAACAACCGCGCGATAGAGAATCGCCTGCAGTCGGCCGCGATGAATGCCGACTTCGGGAACGTCATAACCGGCCGCCTTGCCGCGCGGCTCGCTGTAGATCAGCTGACCGAAGCGGTTGAAGAAGCAGCTCTGCGCGTTCTCGATGCCGGCCCGAAGCAGGATGTCATCGAGTCCGAGTGCCGCGAACTCGCGCATCCCGTGCGGCAGCAAGGTGATACCGACGCCGAGCTCGCTGACCGCCGGGGCGCGCTCGTAGACGCGACAGTCGATGCCGCGCTGGTTAAGCGCAAGCGCGAGCGTCAGCCCGCAGATGCCCCCACCGACGATGACGATCGTTGGCACGGCACCGTCACAAGACCTCGGCCGCGTGGTCCGCGAGTCGCGAGCGCTCGCCGCGCAGAAGCGTCACGTGCCCCGAGTGGTTCCAGCCTTTGAACCGATCGACGACGTAGGTCAGCCCCGAGCTGCCCTCGGTCAGATAAGGCGTGTCGATCTGCGCGATGTTGCCGAGGCACACGACCTTCGTGCCGGGACCCGCGCGCGTGATCAGCGTCTTCATCTGCTTCGGCGTCAGGTTCTGCGCCTCGTCGATGATCAGGAACTTGTTGATGAACGTGCGGCCGCGCATGAAGTTGAGGCTCTTGACCTTGATGCGCGATCGGATCAGGTCGCGCGTCGCCGCGCGCCCCCATTCGCCGGCCTCGTCGTCGGTCTTGTTCAGCACGTCGAGGTTGTCCTCGAGCGCGCCCATCCACGGGTTCATCTTCTCTTCCTCCGTTCCCGGCAGGAAGCCGATGTCCTCGCCGACCGGGACGGTGACGCGCGTCATGATGATCTCGGAGTACACCTTGAACTCGAGTGTCAGCATCAACCCCGCGGCGAGCGTCAACAGCGTCTTGCCGGTGCCCGCCTGACCGAGCAGCGTGACGAAGTCGATCTCCGGGTTCATCAACAGATTCAGCGCGAAGTTCTGCTCGCGGTTTCGCGCGACGATGCCCCAGACGTTGTTCTTCTGATGCGTGTAGTCCTTGAGCGTTTGCAGAACCGCGGTCTTGCCGGCGAGCTCCTTGACGATCGCGTAGAACGGCGCTTCGCCCGGCTTCTCCTGGTAGAGAAACTCGTTCGTCAAGAGCGTCGGGACGAGCGGACCGGTCAATCGGTACAACGTATGGCCGCCCTGCTGCCACGATTCCATCCCTTTGCCATGCCGGTCCCAGAAGTCGGCCGGCAGCTCTTCCGTGCCGCTGTAGAGGAGGTCCGTGTCCTCCAGCGCCTTGTCGTTGTAGTAATCCTCGGCGGCGAGCCCGAGCGCGCGCGCCTTGATGCGCATGTTGATGTCCTTCGACACCAGCACGACATGGCGCTTCGGATGAATGCGCGACAGGTGCATGACGACCGCGAGGATCTGGTTGTCGGCCTTGCCGTTCGCGAGTGATGGCGGCAATGCGACGGCGATCGTCTCGGTCTGCAGGTAGAGGCGCCCGGTCGCGGCGCCGCTCGACTTCTCGCCGAGCGGGATGCCCGAGGCGATCGTTTCGTGCTCGCCTTGCTGCGCGTGTGCCGAAACCAGCTCGTCCAGGAACCGCGAAGCCTGTCGGGCATTGCGCGCGACTTCGGTGACGCCCTTCTTGTGCGCGTCGAGCTCCTCGAGCACGTACATCGCGAGATAGACATCGTGCTCCTCGAAGCGGAACAAGCTCGTCGGGTCGTGCATCAGCACGTTCGTGTCGAGCACGAACAGCTTGTCGGCGTCGGGCTTGTGTTCCGGGGCACGGCCGTTCTTGTCGGGACGGGCGGCCTTGCGTTGCGTAAGCGAGATCAGTTGCGACGGCGCGGGGCGCAGCTTGCGTTCGACCATGTCCTCGACGAGGGGGCTTGAGCGGGAATTCCGCAAACGATGCTAGACCGGGGGGTCGGCGGGCACAAGCGATTGTGGTGCGATCGCGCAGCGCGCCGAACCCTTTGTGGTGCAAACCGGACAGCCCTCGGTTCGTTCAGCCGCTACGAGCATCGTAGATGCCCGGCGTCGATCCGTCGATCAGCGTCGCGCCGACGGTCTTTCGATAGAACGCCTCGGGCCCGACACCGCCGATGATCGCGTACGCGTAGCCGGAAGCGCGCATGGCGTCGAGCGCCGCGATCGTGAGCGCTGCGCCGACGCCCTGGCCGCGAACCGCCTCGTCGACCCCGGCCGGCCCGAAGAAATTGCGTCGCGTGCAATCGTGGCATGCGAATCCGACGATCGCCCCGTCGCGGTCGGCGATGAAGCACGAAGGCGGATCCGCGCCGAATGCGGTGTCGCATTCATCCGCCCATCGCGACGAGAATCGTCGTCGCACCCATTCGCGGAGTGCGTCTCGTTCGACGCGCGCGGGACGCCGCACGACGATGCCGGCGTTGCTCGCACGCTGGCGCGATGCCGACGGGTCGGGCAGCGCATAAAGCCGCACCAGCATGTCCGGCATGGGGACTTCCGCTCGCGATTACAGCGTCTTCACGAACGCGAGCACCTCGTCGGCATGACCCGGCACCGTTACGCCGCGCCACGCCTTCGCCAATCGTCCGTTGCGATCGATCACGAAAGTGGAGCGATCGATGCCGCGCACGTCCTTGCCATACATCTTCTTGTTGCGGATCACGTCGAAGCGCCGGCAAAGCGCTTCGTCGGCGTCGGAAACGAGCTCGAACGGAAACGCCATCTTCGCCTTGAAGCTGTGGTGCGACCGCATCGAATCCCGCGACACGCCAACGATCGTCGCACCGGTCTTGCGGAATGCGTCGTGAAGGTCACGGAACGCCGCGCCCTCGGTCGTGCAGCCCGGCGTGTCGTCCTTTGGATAGAAATAAATCACGACCGGGGCGCCGCGGTGATCGGAAAGGCTGAAACGCCCGGCGGTCGACTCCGCGGAGAGGTCGCCGACCGGCTCGCCGATCGCGAGGCCGGCACTCGGTTGCTGTGGAGAGGGCTCAATGGCCTTCATGGCTGCTGCGTTCCTGGGTTGTCGTCGAGAAACTCGTGCTGCTGAACGAGGACCGCGTGCGGACATCCGTTCACGGTTCCCCACCCGACGTTGCATCGGGGAAGCGCGAGCGGATCGCAGCTTTCGTACAACGTGCGCATCGCCACGACGCGAAAGCCTTGCGCGCGCCAGCCGATGATGAGTTGCTCGAAGGCCGCGGCGTAGCGCCCGCCGTCATCGTCCGCGCAAAAGCCGAATACCGCGTCGTTGACGGCTTCGCCGGTACGTTCGAGGAGCATCGAGGCGACTGCGCCGGCATCGTGACGGTCAAGCTCCGGGAGCGTGGGCAGCGTCGTTGGAAACTGCGGGCAGCGCACGAGCTCGCCGTTCCACACCGGCAGGTGCGGTGACGTTCCGCGACCGTCGGAGGCGTAAGCGAAGCCGAGGCGCTGGGTGAGGCGAAGCGCGTGGGCGCTCATGCACCATCCGGCTGCCGCATGCGCCCACGGCGCTTCACCGAAGACCTCCGCATAGTGATCGACCGCGCTCTGCATCTCGGCTTCCACCCATTGCGGGTCGGCACGCCGAACGCGCTGTTGCCAGCGCCGCGCACTGCGCGCGCGAACGGCGGTTTCGAAGCCTTCGTCTCGGACGTGGCGCAGCAGATCCCTCGTGCGACGCCGTCGCCCGCCGATCGCCCCTTGCGGGTCGGGCGAGAAGAAGAACGTCGCCGAGGCGCCATGTCGCTGCAGCGTGTCGACGAGTCGCGGCACGACTTCGCGCGTCGCCCGGGCCGAGTCGACGTCGATCTTGAGCGCGAGATTCACGCGGCTGAACGCCCCGGACACCCGCGCGAGCGAGCGGCGAATCGAACTAGCCGCGCGTCCACTTTTGCATGAACAAGCACGCGACTGCCGCGAGCAGCCAGGCGGCGCCCATCACCGGCATGTCGGAGACCAATGTCCAGACGACCGCGTTCACCAGACAAAGCAGCACCGCGAAGATCAGAGCGATTACATTGGCCACGAATCTTCGCCGCAGTCAACCGCAACAAGTCGGCGACTCGACGCAATGCGTTCGATGAGACGGCCGCGAGCGTATCACGTGGAACGGCTCTTGCGACGATGCGTGTCAGCTGCGGGCGACGAGCCAGACGCCCAGCACGATGAACGCGATGCCGAGCCCGCGTCCGATGGTGAGCGATTCGCCGAACAGATAGTGCGCGGCGATCGCATTGACGACGTAACCGAGCGACAGCATCGGATAGGCGATCGATACCGGGACGCGCGACAGGCCCATGATCCAGACGACGAGGCTGAGCATGTAGATTGCGACGCCGCCGACGAAGAAGGGCTGCGTCGCGACGTCGGCAAGCGCCCGCGCCCATCCGTCGCGCGTCAACGTGATGACGCCGAGTTCGTTGGTTCCGGCCTTGAGCAGGAGCTGCGCGCCTGCGTTCATCAACATGCCGACGAGAAGGAACAGAAGCGCGGCTGAAGTCATGGTCGAGGGGGCATCGCTGGTGGCGGATCATCGCACGACGTGGGGCTGTTAATGTGCTGCAATGCTCACGCTGAAGGCGGCCGAGCCGTCGGACATGCGGCAAGTCCAGGCGCTGGCCCAACGAATCTGGCATCGGCACTACCCGGGAATCATCCCCGCCGCGCAGATCGACTACATGCTGGAGCGCGGATACAGCGATGCCGCGCTTGCGCGCTACCTCGGTGAGCCTGGCGCCGGCCTGACGTTGGCCCTCGTCGACGATCATCCGGCGGGCTTCGCCGCGTGGCGCCGGTCGGACGCCTCCGGCAGCATCAGTCTCGACAAGCTTTATGTGCTGCAGGAGCGCCATCGCCACGGAATCGGCCGCGCGTTGATCGACCACGTCGTCGAGGCGGCACGCCGCGATGGCGCGACGCTCGTCGTGCTCAACGTCAACAAGCGGAATCGCTCGGCCATCGACGCCTACGAAAGGTGCGGGTTCGCGATCCGCGAGGCGGTCGTGGCGGACATCGGCAATGGCTTCGTCATGGACGACTATGTGATGGCGAGGACTCTGTAACGCCCCTGCGATAATCGGCGGCAACGACGAAGGTCTCGCTCATGCCGAAGCCGCTCACGCTCTACGACACCTGGACACGCGCGTCACGGCGCTTCGAGCCGCTGCGCGCGGACGGCGACGTCGGCGTCTACACCTGCGGGCCGACGGTCTACGACTATCAGCACATCGGCAACTTCCGCACGTTTCTGTTCGAGGACGTGCTGGTGCGCGTGCTGCGCTTCAACGGGTACCGCGTGCGCCACGTGATGAACATCACCGACGTCGGACACCTGACGTCCGACGCCGACGAGGGCGAGGACAAGATGGAGAAGGGCGCGCGGCGGACCGGCAAGACCGCGTGGGAGATCGCGCAGCTCTACACCGACGCGTTCCTCGAGGACATGAAGGCGCTGAACATTGCGTCGCCGACGGTCGTCTGCCGCGCGACCGACCATCTGAACGAGCAGATCCGCTTCATCGCCGACCTCGAAGGGCGCGGCTTTACGTACAGAACAGCGGACGGCATCTATTTCGACACGTCGAAGCAACCGGACTATGGTTATCTCGCGCGGCTCGATGTTGAGGGATTGCGCGCAGGCTCGCGCATCGACGTCGGCGAGAAGCGGCAGGCGACCGACTTCGCGTTGTGGAAGTTCTCGCCGCAGGGCGAGCGGCGGCAGATGGAATGGGAAAGTCCGTGGGGCAAGGGCTTCCCCGGCTGGCACATCGAGTGCTCGGCGATGGCCGAGAAGTACCTCGGCGCCTGGTTCGACATCCATTGCGGCGGCGAAGACCACATCCCCGTGCACCACACGAACGAGATCGCGCAGACGCAGGCGCGTGAAGGTACGCGCCTCGCGAATTTCTGGATGCACGGCTATTTCCTGCTCACGAACGATGCGAAGATGGCCAAATCTGCGGGCGAGTTCCTGCGCATCACGACGCTCGTCACGCACGGCTACGATCCGCTCGCGTTTCGCTATCTGTGCCTCACCAGCCACTATCGGACGCAGCTCAACTTCACGTGGCCGGCGCTGGACGCTGCGGGCACCGGACTCGATCGGTTGCGCAACGGCTTTCATGCTTTGCCCGATGTGCCGGGCACGTTGCCGAGCGCCGAGTTTGTCGCGCGGTTTCTCGACCAGATCAACGACGACCTGAACCTGCCGCGCGCGCTGGCGGTAAGCTGGGATGTGTTGCGCGGCGACGCGCAACCGGCGGTCAAGCGAGCGACGCTCGCGCGCTTCGACGACGTCCTTGGCCTCGGCCTTTCGTCGTGGCAGCCGCGCTCGATCGACGCGCCGGACGACGTGAAGGTGATGGCTGACGCGCGAGCCCGCGCGCGACGGGAGCGGAACTATGCCGAGGCCGATCGCCTGCGCGCTGCGCTCGCCGAGCGGGGCTACGACATGGAAGACACGCCGGACGGTTACCGGCTCAAGCGCCGTTAGTTCAAGGTCGGGAACGGTCGGCGCGCCGCCGATACCGTTCACCGGTCGAAATCCGCCGTTCGTACTGGAATGAACGGCAACGCATCGCCAGGCGTGCCTCGACCCGAAACGTTCGCAGTTGCCGGGCCGTCCCAAACAACTGACTGCGCCCCCTCTGGGGGCAGCGACCGCAGGAGCGTGGGTCGTTCCATCGCCGCCGGGCCTGCGTTCGCGCCTGGTTTCCGGCGCTTCGTCGGCTGTGCATTGAGCGCTTTGGCGCCGGCGAACAGAATGCGCATCAGCAGATCGGTGGCTTGCATCCAAGACGCCGGCTGACCGCATCCAAGGCGTTACTGGGCAAGTCGGGAACTTTTGAGCGGCCCGCCCCGAATACGTCGAGGCAACGAAAGAGAGGGGACCGATGGACAAGCACACGATTCGCGTCAG
>DATLNR010000079.1:0-3190 GCA_035536655.1 Casimicrobiaceae bacterium | reverse complement strand
CGGCGGAAGCCGAAATAGAGCGCGCCGGCGAGCAGCAGCACGAACGCGATCAGCGTCCACTCCGGCATCGACAGGCCGGCGAAGCGCCAGTCGATCTCGGCGCATTCGCCCGAGCCGGTGAACACCTTGCGGAGCGTCTGCGAAAGCGGAAACGTGTCGAGCAGGTAATCGAGCCCGGGCCCGCACGCGGGCACCTGGTCCGGCGGCAGGTGCTGCAGCCAGACGTGCCGGCCCGCGATCGCGACGCCCGCGAGCGCGGCGAGCGATGCGAGCGCGCCGTACACGCGGCGGCCCGATCCACGCGGCGCGTGGATCGCCGCGGCGAGCGCGACGACGAACAGCGCGATCATCGCGATGCGCTGGAATATGCACAGCGGACACGGCTCGAGCTCGAGCACGAACTGCGCGTAGTACGCATACGCGAGCAGCGCCGCGACGACGAGCGCGCAGACCGCGAACGCGGTACGGAACGACCAGTGCAATGGGTTCATCCGGGCTTTCTACGGGTTTTCGCGCGAGGCGGCAACCGAATCGCGGCGCCGGAAACGAAAACCCCGGCACACGGCCGGGGTTTCCTGACGAACGTCGCGCGAACGGTGCGTTACGCGTCGGCCGCGACCGGCTGCGGGCGATCGACCATCTCGACGAACGCCATCGGCGCGGCGTCACCGTTGCGGAAACCGCACTTGAGGATGCGCAGGTAGCCGCCCGGACGCGCGCGATAGCGCGGACCGATCTCCGTGAAGAGCTTGCCGACCGCTTCCTTGTCGCCGATGCGCGACATCGCAAGCCGGCGGTTCGCGACGCCGTCTTCCTTGCCGAGCGTGATGAGCGGCTCCGCGACGCGGCGCAGCTCCTTCGCCTTCGGCAGCGTGGTCTTGATGACTTCGTGCTTGATCAGCGACGCGGTCATGTTCTTGAACATCGCGGTGCGATGGCTGCTCGTGCGGCTGAGCGCACGGCCTGCAATCTTGTGGCGCATGGCGGTGGATCCTTCGAGACTTCGTTGACGACACTAGGTGTGTGCCGGCGCGGCGGGATTTCCGCCGCAGGAACGGCGCGGGTGCATCCCGCGCTCGCGTGCAGGGCGGCCGCTCGCGCGGCCACCCGATGAATCAGCCCGTCTGCATTCCGTGCGTGAGGCCGGCCGGTGGCCAGTTCTCGAGCTTCATGCCGAGCGAAAGCCCGCGCTGCGCGAGCACTTCCTTGATCTCGGTCAGCGACTTCTTGCCGAGGTTCGGCGTCTTGAGCAGCTCGACCTCGGTCTTCTGGATCAGGTCGCCGATGTAGTAGATCGACTCGGCCTTGAGGCAGTTCGCCGAGCGCACCGTCAGCTCGAGGTCGTCGATCGGGCGCAGCAGCACCGGATCGACGCCGCCGACGACGGGCTTCGCGCCGGCCGCTTCGCGCTTGGTGAAGTCGCCGAACACCGAGAGCTGGTCAGCGAGGATGTCCGCGGCCTTGCGGACCGCGTCCTCGGCTTCGACGGTGCCATTGGTCTCGATGTCGAGCACGAGCTTGTCGAGGTCGGTGCGCTGTTCGACGCGCGCCGAATCGACCTCGTACGCGACCTTGCGCACGGGGCAGAACGACGCATCGAGCTGCAGGCGGCCGATCGGACGCGATTCCTCGTCGGGACGGCGTCGCGCGGTCGCCGGCTGGTAGCCGATGCCGCGCACGATGCGGATGCGCATGTTGAGCGCGGCATCCTTCGTGAGGTGGCAGATCACGTGCTCGGGATTGACGATCTCGACGTTGTGGTCGACGACGATGTCGGCGGCCGTGACGATGCCCGGCCCCTTCTTGTTGAGGGCGACCGTGGTCTCGTCGACGTTGTGCAGGCGGATCGCGACGTCCTTGAGGTTCAGCAGGACTTCGATGACGTCCTCCTGCAGGCCTTCGAGCGTCGTGTACTCGTGCAGCACGCCGTCGATCTCGACCTCGGTGATCGCAGCCCCGGGAATCGACGACAGCAGGACGCGACGCAGCGCATTGCCGAGGGTGTGGCCGAAGCCGCGCTCGAGCGGCTCGACCACGACACGCGCGCGGTTGGAACCGGTTTTCTCGGACGAGATGCCGCGCGGACGCAGCACGCTGTTTGAAGTGACTGCCATGAGGATGAAGCCCTCGAAATTACTTGGAGTAAAGCTCGACGATCAGGTTTTCGTTGATGTCGGACGGCAGGTCGGAACGTTCCGGCGACACCTTCAGCGTGCCGGTCATGCCCTTCGGATCGACCTCGACCCAGCCCGGCGTCAGGTCCATCTGCTGGGAGAGCGTCAGCGCTTCCTGGATGCGAAGCTGCTTGCGCGCGCGCTCGGTGATCGCGACCTCGTCGCCGGCCTTGACCTCGTAGGAAGGCAGGTTGACCTTCTTGCCGTTGACCATGACCGACTTGTGCGACACGAGCTGCCGCGCCTGCGAACGCGTCACGGCGAAGCCCATGCGGTAGACGATGTTGTCGAGGCGCTGCTCGAGGATGCGGAGCAGGTTCTCGCCGGTGTTGCCCTTCTGGCCGGCCGCCTTCGTGTAGACGTTGCGGAACTGGCGCTCGAGCAGGCCGTAGATGCGCTTGACCTTCTGCTTCTCGCGCAGCTGGACCGCGTAGTCCGACAACCGCCCCTTCTTCGTGGCGGCGCCGTGCTGGCCGGGCTTCTGCTCGAGCTTGCACTTCGAGTCGAGCGCGCGGCCGGGGCTCTTGAGCGACAGGTCGGCGCCTTCGCGGCGCGCGAGCTTGCAGGTGGGGCCGAGATAACGTGCCATGGTTCTACGCGCTCCTTACACGCGACGCCGCTTGGGCGGACGGCAGCCGTTGTGCGGAATCGGCGTCACGTCGATGATGTTGGTGATCTTGTAGCCGATCGCATTGAGCGAACGGACGGCGGATTCGCGTCCCGGGCCCGGGCCCTTGATGCGGACTTCGAGGGTCTTGAGACCATATTCCTGCGCCGCGCGGCCGGCACGCTCGGCAGCGACCTGCGCTGCGAACGGCGTCGACTTGCGCGAGCCGCGGAAACCCGCGCCGCCGGAAGTCGCCCACGACAACGCGTTGCCCTGGCGATCGGTGATCGTCACGACGGTGTTGTTGAAGGACGCCTGGACGTGCGCGATGCCGTCGGTGACGACGCGGCGGGCCTTCTTCTTGGCCTTCGACGTCGACTGTGCTGCTGCGGGCTTGTTCATGGTCTTC
>DATLNR010000078.1:0-40271 GCA_035536655.1 Casimicrobiaceae bacterium | reverse complement strand
CTGCGACGCATTGCGCGCGCAGCCGATGTTACCGGGACCTGGAAATCAGCCTACCAGGACAGCAGAATCCAGGATGCCGGCTTCAATGCCGTGTCGAGGCTGTCGCGCCGGATGAACTGCCGGCCGAGGGTGTCGGGAATCAGGAAGTACGGGCGACCATGGCGCGGCGTAACGCGCACGTAGCGCAGCTCGCCGCCGATCCGCACCTCCTCGACCGTTTCGCCGTCGCGGCGAATGATCGTGACTTGCGGCTCGAGGTCGAGGTCTCGCGCGAACGGTTCCGCTTGCGCAACGACCCCCTCTGCGGGCAACGGCGGGGGTGGGGGCGCAACCTGAGCAGACACGCCGGCTGCGAAAAACGTGATTGGCAGCATCATGCGTGCGGCAGTTCTCATGGGATCGATTGTTTGTCGCGAGCCATGAACGAGATTATCGACACGAAACGGCGATTGCAGCAATGCTCGAACCGCCTGATTCCGTGTAGCCGATCTTCCGACAACGTCCGTTCGTCGGCTATCACAGGTTGAGCATTTTCTGGCGCTCCTCATCGGTGGGCGCGAACCCGCGTCCATCGTAGAACGCGAAGATCGCTTCGACGATCGCTTCCGGATCCTCGATGATCTGCATCAGTGACAGATCATCCGCACCGATCATGCCTTCGCCGACCAGACGATCATGCATCCAGTCGATCAGGCCCTGCCAGAAAGCGGACCCGACGAGAATGATCGGAATGCGTCGCGACTTGCCGGTCTGCACGAGCGTCAGGCATTCCGAGAGCTCGTCGACGGTGCCGAAGCCGCCCGGCAACACGACATACGCCGACGCGAATCGCACGAACATCATCTTGCGCGCGAAGAAGTAGCGGAAGCTGACGCTCACGTCCTGATAGGCGTTGCCCTGCTGCTCGTTCGGCAGCAGGATGTTGAGCCCGATCGCGGGCGAGCGACCTTCGAACGCGCCCTTGTTGGCCGCTTCCATGAGTCCCGGACCGCCGCCGGAGATCACCGAGAAGCCGGCGTTGGAAAGTCGCTTCGCGATGGTGCGCGCGGTTTCGTAGTAGGCATGACCTTCGCGAATGCGCGCGCTGCCGAACATCGAAACTGCGGGACGGATGCCGCGCAAGCGTTCGGTTGCGACGGTGAACTCTGACATAATCCCCAGCACCCGCCATGCCTCCTGTCCATTGGAGGAATAGAGCGCCTGCGGGTCGATCAGCTCGGGAATCTTCTCGGTAAGTCGCATGCCAAAGCTCGTGTTGGTCGACGGGTCGTCGTATCTTTATCGCGCATACCACGCGCTACCTGATCTCAGGACATCGAAGGGAGAACCGACAGGCGCGCTGCGCGGGGTGCTGTCGATGTTGCGCCGAATGGTGGAGGACGGCAAGCCGGACTACTTCGCCGTCGTGTTCGATGCGCCGGGCAAGACGTTCCGCGACGCATGGTACCCCGAGTACAAGGCGAACCGTACGGCGATGCCGGACGAGCTTTGCGCGCAGCTCGCTCCGTTGCAGGAAGTCGTGCGTGCGGCGGGCTGGCCGCTGTTGATCGTCGACAACGTCGAAGCGGACGACGTGATCGGAACGCTCGCGAAGCGCGCCAAGGTGCAAGGCATCGACACGCTGATCTCGACGTCCGACAAGGACATGGCGCAGCTCGTCGAGCGCTGCATCACGTGCGTCAATACGATGAGCAACGACGTGCTGGACGTCGAGGGCGTTGTGGCGAAGTTCGGCGTGAGACCGGATCAGGTCCTCGATCTGCTCGCGCTTACCGGCGATGCGGTCGACAACGTCCCGGGCGTGCCCAAAGTCGGCATCAAGACGGCGGCGAAGTGGCTGAACGAGTTCGGCACGCTCGACGCGATCATCGCCAACGCCGATCGCATCGGTGGCGTCGTTGGCGAGAACCTGCGCCAGACGCTCGACTGGCTCCCGACCGGGAAGAAAATCCTGACAATTCGCGTCGACTGTGATCTCGCCGTCGAACCCACCGATCTCAAGCTGACGCAACCGGACGAAACGCGACTCGTCGAGCTGTTGACCCGCTTCGAGTTCAAAACCTGGTTGAAGGAACGGGGAGGGATGGCGGCGACCGGCATTGCGCCGACGAAGACGTCACTACCGCCATCGTTGCCGGAGATGACGGGCGCGGGCAAGCCGTCCGACCTTCGCTACGAGACGGTGCTCGACGCCGCGACGCTCAGCCGTTGGCTCGCCGACGTCGAGGGCGCGGAGCTCGTGACGCTGGGCGTCGAAACCGACAGTCTCGATCCGATGACGATGCGCATCGTCGGCGTTTCGTTCGCGATCGAGCCGGGCAACGCGTGTTACGTGCCACTTGCGCACCGCTACACCGGAGCGCCGGAGCAACTCGATCGCGACGCCGCGCTCGCGCAATTGCGTCCATGGATCGAAAGCCCGCGCCCGACGAAACTCTGTCACAACGTGAAGTTCGTGCAACATGTGCTCGCCAACCACGGTCTGGCGCTCGCTGGCATCGCGCACGACACGATGCTCGAGGACTATGTGCTCGAGTCGCACAAGCCGAACGACCTCGAAAGCCTCGCATTGCGACAGCTCGACTGGAAGAAGCTCGCCTATGTCGAAGTGTGCGGCAAGGGCGTGGGCCAGATCTGCTTCGATCAGGTGAGTGTCGAACGCGGCACCGAGTATGCGGGCGAGGACGTCGACGTTACGCTGCGGCTGCATCACGGACTGCATCCGCGCGTGGCTGCAGACGATGGGCTCGATCACGTGTACGGCGGTATCGAGCTGCCGCTGCGCGAAGTGTTGTTCCGCATGGAGCGTCACGGCGTCCTGATCGACGCAAGAGTCCTCGGGGATCAAGGGCGCGAGCTCGGGGCGCGCGTGAACGCGCTGGAAGCATCGGCCTTCGCGCTCGCCGGAGCGCCGTTCAATCTCGGCTCACCGAAGCAGCTTGCCGAGATCCTGTTCACGCAGCTCAAGCTGCCGGTCGTCAAGAAGACGGCGACCGGGCAACCGTCGACGGACGAGGACGTGCTGCAGGAGCTCGCGCAGGACTATCCGCTTCCGAAGGTCATTCTCGAGCACCGGTCGCTCGCGAAGCTCAAGAGCACGTACACCGACAAGCTGCCGCAGATGGTGAATGCAGCGACGGGCCGCGTGCACACGACGTTCGCACAGGCGACCGCGGTGACGGGACGGCTCGCGTCGACGGAGCCGAATCTGCAGAACATCCCGATCCGGACAGCCGAAGGCCGCCGCATCCGCGAAGCGTTCATCGCGCCGCCGGCCCATGTGCTCGCATCGGCGGACTACTCGCAAGTCGAGCTGCGCATCATGGCGCATCTGTCCGGTGATGCATCGCTCGTCGACGCGTTCAACGAGGGCGGTGACATTCATCGAACCACTGCCGCCGACATCTTCGGCGTCGCGCCGCACGAGGTTTCCGCGGACCAACGGCGCTACATCAAGGCGGTCAACTTCGGCCTGATCTACGGCATGAGCGCGTTCGGGCTCTCGCAGCAGTTGAGCATCGAGCGCTCGGCGGCGGCGCAGTTCATCGACAAGTACTTTCAGCGCTATCCCGGCGTGGCGGTTTACATGCAGCGCACGCGCGAGCTCGCACGCGAGCGCGGCTATGTCGAGACGGTCTTCGGCCGGCGGCTATGGCTGCCGGACATCCGCGCGGCGAGCGGTCCCCGACGCGCGGGCGCCGAACGCGCCGCGATCAATGCCCCGATGCAGGGCACGGCGGCGGACCTGATCAAGCTCGCGATGATCGCGGTGCAGGCGTGGCTCGACGAAGCGCGGCTCGGCACGCGGCTCGTTCTGCAGGTTCACGACGAGCTCGTGTTCGAGGTGCCCGAGCACGAGATCGCGCTCGTGCGCGAAGAGTTGCCGGTACGGATGACCGGCGTTGCGAAGTTAAGCGTGCCGCTTGTCGTTGACGTCGGCTTCGGGGCGAACTGGGAGCGAGCGCACTGACACGGCCGAATGTGAATCAGCGAATACCTCGTCCGCACGCAGCAACAACGACTGGGGAATCGTTATCCCGAGCGACTTCGCCGTACGCAGGTTGATGACCAGGTCAAACGTCGTCGGCTGTTCGACGGGCAGATCGCTCGGCTTCGTGCCCTTATGATCCTGTCGACGTAGCGACGGCCGCAACGTCCACATCGAACCGCCTTACGGTGATGGAACGCAAGAATCGCCTGCAGGAGCTCGCGGTCGGCGTGGTGCGATCACGCGTGGATATCATCGTCACCGGCAGTAATCCGACGGCGCCGTCATGTTCAGGGGGTTGTTCTACGTGCAGCGGCAGCGCGTGGCGGAGCTCGCGCTCAAGCACCGTGTCTCCATGATTCATGCGCTTAGCGAATACGCGCAAGCCGGGCTGCTGATGATGTACGGACCCAATTTGGCGGATCTCCATCGGCGGGCTGCAAGCGATATAGCCGAGTTCGCGAGGCACTCGGTGAACTCACGGAGGAAAAGTGCCGTTTGCTCGGGCGTCATGTAGAGGAACCCGATCCGGTGGACCGTTCGCCGGTCCACACTCGTCTGGTGTCATACGCTCGCGTTAAACCAGGCGGTTCTATTCTCCAAACACCTCACGCCAGCTCGCGTACCAGCCGCCCGCCATCACCGGCCACAGGACGAGCCACCCGAGTCCAAAGGGAATCGACGCGACGATCGCGAGCGGAATCGCGATCAGGACGAACAAGAGCAGCGCGCCAATGTTCTTCCGTGATGCGTCGAAGCTCGCCTTGATCGCCGTCAGCGCGTCGGCGCGGTTGAGCGCAATCAGCGGCGTCGCGAACCAGAACGCCATCAGCATCAGCACGAAGGCGATGATCGCCAACGGCACGATGATCAATGCCGCAGCGCTCATGCCGGCCAGCGCGCCTTGCCACGCGGTGTACGGATCGCCGGTCATCATGCCGGCGATGCCCGAGATGCCCATCGATCCGGCGAGGAACGACAGGACCACGAATCCGAAAGCAAGGCCGGCGAGCATGCCGATCAGTCCGAGAATCAACAACGGTGCGGCGCGCCCCTCGCTGAAGCCGGCGAACAGATGCGAGAAAACCAGCGGCTGCCCACGCGCGAGGGCATGGCATCCGACGAGGATTCCTCCGCCAATGGCCGGCCAGATCAGCGATTGCACGATCGATCCCACGATCGGCACGAACGTCAGCACGATGAAAATGATCAGCGCGACGACGACGATGCCGATCCACAGCGCCGGCGACGCCATGAACACGCGCCAACCTTCGCTCCACCACGACACGCCGCGTCCGGATTCGAGCGAGCGGGGATTGCGCGGCCAGGTGGGGGCCGGCAACTCAGCCGTCGTGTTCAAGTTCTGCACTTAGACCTCCGCGGCGACGCGCCCTTGAAAGATGCGCGGAGACGGTACCATGTTCGAATCGTCCGCATGTCTTTCAAAGCGACCGCAAATGACCTTTCGATCCCGTGAACCCGACCGCATCATCCGCGCGCAGCGCACGATCGAAGGCGGCGGCTTTGCCGTGCGCCGGCCGTTCCCGACGCGAGCGCTGTCCGACTTCGACCCGTTCCTTCTGATCGACGAAATGGGTCCGTCGGTCTATCGACCCGGCGAGGCGGTCGGCGCGCCGGACCATCCGCATCGCGGATTCGAGACGGTCACTTACTTGCTCGACGGCGAGTTCGAGCACGAGGACTCGGCGGGCAACCGCGGGACGCTGCGCCCCGGCGACGTCCAATGGATGACCGCCGGCGATGGTGTCGTCCATTCCGAGATGCCGAGCGAGCGGATTCGCCGTGACGGCGGGCGCGTGCACGGCTTTCAGGTGTGGGTGAACCTGCCCGCGAAGCGCAAGCGGACCGCTCCGCGCTACCAGGAAATCAGCGGGGCGTCGCTGCCGGTGGCGAAGTCAGCGGACGGCAAGGTCGCCGTCAAGGTGATCGCAGGCGAAGCGCTCGGGGTCGCGGCCAACATCGAGACGCACACGCCGATTCTGTACTTCGACGTGACCGTCGAGCCGGGCGGTTCGCTGAAGTTGGCCACACCGCAAAGCTACAACGTGGCCGTTTATGTTTTCGAGGGGCGCGTCGGTATCGGCGACGAGGCCGAAGCGCTCAACGACGGCGACTTCGCAATGCTGGGCGAGGGCGACACGCTCGTGCTGAACAGCACCGGTGATCGGGGTGCGCGTTTACTCGTTCTTGGCGGCGAGCCGCTTCACGAGCCGGTCGCGCGTTACGGACCGTTCGTGATGAACACCGAGGCGGAGGTCCGTCAGGCCGTCGAGGATTTTCGCAGCGGCCGCTTCGCGCGCATCAGCCGTCGATGACCGAGCTGCGCGTCCTCAGTGTGCGCGACGCGTCTCGCCGCGGGCGAAAGCGGGCGTGATGGCGCGGACGAACCATGTTTCGTGCTTCGTCTCACGCGTTGCCGTGAAGCCGTGCTCGGCCAGAAGCCTTGCGACGCCAGGGGCATAGCGTCCCTCGCGACGGACGCGCATGAACCGCGTTTCCTGACCGGTCGCGGTGGCGAACAACGCTTTGAGCATCGCGCGCCCATGTCCTTTGCCGCGCAATGCAGTGTCCAGGCCCGCAAGCCATAGCTCGTAGCCGCCGCCCGGTGCGGCCTTGAACAAGCCGAACCCGACCGGCGGTTCGGTGCCGGCCGACTCGTCGGCCCAGTAGACGTATCCGGGCACGGCGACCGTCTGCAAGGCACCGGTTTCGCGATTCTCGACGACAAAGTAGCCCGATCTCAGCGCCTGCCGAAGCTCGCCAAAAAAGCGCTCCGACGCCTTCGAGTCCCACGCCAGTTCGGGTTGGAAGCTACCCTCGCGCGCGCCGTCGCGGATCAGCGCGCGAAGCATCGCCAGGTGGCCGATATGGGCAGGTCGGAGCATTGCCGCTGGAGTCGAGGACGTCCCGGTATTAGAACGCACCACGAAGGCCGGCGCGGTCGACATCCGCGAAAGGGGCTCTTAAGGAGACGGGCGGCAGTGCGGTCCCGCTGCGCTCGGGAGCATCGCCCGGTTGAAACCGGGCGGCTTTTACCGTATGATTAGCACTCACGTAGCACGAGTGCTAACAACCGGGGGGCGTCGCCACTGGCCGCGACGAGCCTTCTGCCGTATTCCCAATAAACCAGTTTGGAGTGAGTCCTTACTATGAAACTACGTCCTTTGCATGACCGGATCATCGTCAAACGGCTCGAGGAGGAGCGCAAGAGTTCCGGTGGCATCGTCATCCCCGACACCGCCGCCGAGAAGCCTTCCACCGGCGAAGTCATGTTCGCGGGTCCCGGCAAGACCGACGAGAACGGCAAGCTCATGGCGATGGGCGTGAAGGTCGGCGACAAGATCCTGTTCGGCAAGTATTCCGGCCAGGAATTCAAGCTCGAAGGACAGGACCTCCTGCATATGCGCGAGGACGACGTCATCGGCGTCATCGCCTGACCTTCAACCGAAACGAACGATCGAGGAGAACTATTCAATGGCAGCCAAAGACGTCCGCTTCGGCGACAGCGTTCGCAATCGCATGGTGAACGGCGTGAACATCCTGAGTAACGCCGTCAAGATCACGCTCGGGCCTAAGGGCCGCAACGTCGTTATCGAGCGCAGCTTCGGCGCGCCGACGATCACCAAGGATGGCGTGTCGGTCGCGAAAGAGATCGAGCTCAAGGACAAGTTCGAGAACATGGGCGCGCAGATGGTGAAGGAAGTCGCGTCCAAGACTTCCGACGTCGCGGGCGACGGCACGACGACCGCAACCGTGCTCGCGCAATCGATCGTGTCGGAAGGCATGAAATACGTCGCCGCCGGGATGAACCCGATGGACTTGAAGCGCGGCATCGACAAGGCGGTCATTGCCGTCGTCGAGGAGCTGAAGAAGATCAGCAAGCCGACGACGACGTCGAAAGAGATCGCTCAGGTCGGCGCGATTTCGGCGAATGCCGACGAGTCGATCGGCAAGACGATCGCCGACGCGATGGACAAGGTCGGCAAGGAAGGCGTGATTACCGTCGAGGACGGCAAGGGCTTGGACAACGAGCTGGAGCTGGTTGAAGGCATGCAGTTCGACCGCGGCTACATCTCGCCGTACTTCATCAACAATCCCGACAAGCAGGTATCGATGCTCGAGGATCCCTACATCCTCTTGCACGACAAGAAGATCAGCTCGATTCGCGACCTGCTGCCGCTGCTCGAGCAGGTGGCGAAGGCCGGCAAGCCGTTGGTGATCGTTTCCGAGGACGTCGACGGTGAAGCGCTCGCGACGCTGGTCGTCAACAACATCCGCGGAATCCTGAAGACCGTCGCGATCAAGGCGCCTGGATTCGGCGATCGCAGAAAGGCGATGCTCGAGGACATCGCGATCCTGACCGGCGGAACGGTGATTGCCGAAGAGCTGGGCTTGAAGCTCGAGAACGCGACGCTCAAGGATCTTGGTCGGGCGAAGCGTGTCGAAGCCGGCAAGGAAGACACGACGATCATCGACGGCGCGGGCGAGAAGGCCGCGATCGAAGCGCGCGTGAAGAACATCCGCAAGCAGATCGAGGAAGCGACGAGCGACTACGACAAGGAGAAGCTGCAGGAGCGCGTCGCGAAGCTCGCCGGTGGTGTGGCGATCATCAAGGTCGGCGCCGCGACCGAAGTCGAGATGAAGGAAAAGAAGGCGCGTGTGGAAGATGCGCTGCACGCGACCCGTGCGGCCGTCGAGGAAGGCATCGTCGCCGGCGGTGGCGTCGCTTACCTGCGCGCGCGCAACAATCTCGGCAAGCGCCTGAAGGGTGACAATCCGGATCAGGAGGCCGGCATCAAGATCGTGCTCCGCGCGCTCGAAGAGCCGCTGCGCCAGATCGTTGCCAACGCAGGCGAAGAAGCCTCCGTCGTGCTCAACAAGGTGAACGACGGCAAGTCGAACTTCGGCTTCAACGCGGCCACCGGCGAGTACGGCGATCTGGTCGAAATGGGTGTCCTCGATCCGACGAAGGTTGCACGCACCGCGCTGCAGAACGCGGCGTCGGTCGCATCGCTGATGCTGACCACCGAGGCGATGGTTGCCGAAATGCCCAAGGACGAAAAGCCGATGGGTGGCGGTGGCCACGGCATGGGTGGGATGGGCGGAATGGGCGATATGGATATGTGAGTCAGGTCGGGTCCCAGAGGTCAGGTATCAGAGCAAAACCCGGCAGAAGCCGGGTTTTGCATTTGGGGACCTCCTGCACCCCACCGTCACTGCGCTGTAGCTCAAGCTGTTCGGGACGATGTCTCCGCTTCTGAACTGACGAAGCCCCACTGAACTTCCGGGCATAACGCTAGCGCGATTGGTTCCTTCCTTCACGCCGGCAATGCCGGCACGATCGCGGATCGACCGAGAAAGGCCGATTCGCGATGGGTGCTTCCGATCATTTCGAAACCGACACGCTTCCTCCCGGAACACCGGGTGCCCTGACGGATCTTGCCGAGATTGACCGATACGCTGAGGCGATCGATCAGTTCATCGCATTCGCTATCCCCGAGGACCGCTTCACGGCGCTCCGACTGCAGCAGGGTTGCTACGGTCAGCGTCAGCCCGGCGTCAACATGCTGCGCGTCAAGGCGCCCGGTGGCCGACTCGACGCCGCGCAGCTCGATGCGATCGCCGATGTCGTCGACACGCATGTCGACCGCGAGCGCGCACACGAGGCTCCGCACGCGCACGTCACGACGCGCGAATCGATTCAGATCCACTCGATTCCGCTCGCCCGCACAGCGGATGCAATGCGCCGTCTTGCCAAGGCCGGGCTGACGACGCGCGAGGCGTGTGGCAATACCGTGCGCAACATGACGGCGTGCCCGATGGCCGGTGCCTGCCCACGCGAGCACACCGACATCAACCAGCACTTGCAGCACGCGGCGCGCTACTTCCTGCGCAATCCGCTCAACCAGCAATTGCCGCGCAAGTTCAAGATCAGCTTCTCGGGCTGCGAGAGCGACTGCGCGCAAGGGTTGCTGCACGACCTCGGCATCGTTGCGACGATTCGCGACGGCAAGCGCGGCTTCAAACTGCTTGCGGGAGGAGGACTGGGCCACAAACCGCGCGGGGCGATCGTCGTTGGCGAATTCCTGCCGGAAGACGAGCTCATCCCGGCGATGGAAGCCGTGATCGAGTTGCATAACACGCACTCCGATCGCACGAAGCGTGCGAAGTCGCGCATCAAGTTTCTGGTCGAGCGCTTTGGCGAGGAAGGCTTTCGCTTGCGCTTCGACCAGGCGTTCGAGCGCGCGCGCGTCGCGCATAACGCCCGTCGTGCTTTGCAAGCCGAATGGAGAGTCGCCGATACAAGCGTCGCGCCCCCAGGACCGGGTGCGCCGCGCGCGCCGTATCGCCAGTGGCAGCGCGGCCTCGTCGCGGTCCCGATTGCGGTTCCGCTCGCGAAGCTGACGCCCGATCAGCTGACCGGGATCGCCGTGTTGATGCGCCGCTCGGGCCTCGACGACGTTCGGACCGTTCAGGATCAGAACCTCGTCATGCGCAACGTTCCGGAAGACGATGTCGAGCGCGTCGTCGCCGGGCTCGAAGCGATCGGCCTCGCGTTGCCGCGATCGGGCGACAGCGTGGTGGCATGTCCGGGTACGAGCACCTGCCGGCTCGGCATCACCGCCAGCCAGCGTATCGCCGAACGCTTGTCGGGAAGCGGCTTCGACCTCCGCATCCGCGTCTCCGGCTGCCACAACGGTTGCGCGCAGCCCGAGACCGGCGACATCGGGATTTATGGAGAGGGACGGCGGCTCAACGACCGGCTGGTTCCGCACTATCAGCTCTATCTCGGCGGAGACGGGACGTACGGCGGGCGACTTGCGCGAAAGGGACCGTCGATCCCGGTTGCGCGGACCGAGGTCGCGGTGAAGCGCATTGTCGAAACCTATGCCGGTTCGCGCAACCTCAACGAACGATTCTTCGACTGGGTTCATCGTCAGGCAGACGACTACTTCGCGACGCTCCTCGCCGATCTCGTTCGCGTTGCGCCCGAAGAAATGGGGGAAGTGCTGCGCGACGTCGACGGCGAAACCGATTTCAAGGTCGCGCAGCTCGGCGGCGGGGAGTGCGCCGGCGTCTCACAGGTGTTCATCGGCGCCGCGTTCTTCGCCGCAGCACATGAACGCCGCTATCGCGACGCGTTTATCGCACAGCGGCGCGACGCCGAGGCGAACGCATGCGCGCGTGCGCAGTTGCGACTGATCGGCCAGGGGCTGCACGACCTCGTATCGCCGGCGCCGTCGTTTCGTGTGCGCAAGCAGTTCAGTGATCTGCACGAGCTCGCAGCGGCGCTCGCACATCGCTTGCCGCCGGCGCTTTCCGATGCGCTTTCGACGTTCGCAACTGCTCTTGACGCCGACGGGGTTCTACCACCCGATGTCCGCTACGCCGACATCGATGATTGGGTGCGTGCCGCGGCCAAGTATTGCGCCGAGCGCGATCCGCAGCTCGACCTCGCGTACGCACTGCCCGAGCGGACCGTCGTGCCGGTGACGTTCGTGCACTCGACGGAACCGGCGCTTGCAGCCGATTAACGATGG
This sequence comes from Casimicrobiaceae bacterium, assembly GCA_035536655.1. Classification (GTDB taxonomy): domain Bacteria; phylum Pseudomonadota; class Gammaproteobacteria; order Burkholderiales; family Casimicrobiaceae; genus VBCG01. The sequence goes on along the minus strand of DATLNR010000078.1, from coordinate 28,721 downwards.
GCACTGTCTTCCTCGTCGGAGCTGGCCCCGGCGCCGTCGATCTTCTGACGCTGCGAGCCGCGCGGTTGCTCGCCCGTGCCGACATCGTGTTCCACGACGCGCTGGTCGAACCGGCGGTGCTCGACCTCACCGTGCGCGCGGAAAAGGTCGCCGTCGGCAAGCGTTGCGGCGCCCATTCGACGTCGCAGCGCTTCATCAACAAGCGACTGATCGACGCGGCCCGCCGCTTCGACTGCGTCGTGCGCCTTAAAGGCGGCGACCCGATGCTTTTCGGTCGAGCGCAGGAGGAGATCGACGCGTTGACGTCTGCGGGGGTCGAGGTCCAAGTGGTGCCCGGCGTCACCGCGGCGCTCGCAGCGGCGGCGGAATGCAATCTGTCTTTGACGCGGCGTGGCGTTGCCCGAAGCGTGACCTTCGTCACGCCGCGCGTGGGCGACGACCAAACGGCGCACGGCTGGGCGGAGGGTGCGGCGCGCGCCGATACCGCGGTGATCTACATGGGCGCGGGCGACGCGGCAGCGGTGGCTTCGGCGCTCATGGCACGTGGCACGTCGCCCCGAACGCCCATCGTCCTTGTCGAAAACGCATCGCGTGCGAATGCTCGCCGATCCGGGGCGACGCTAGCCGACTTGCCGCGGATCGCTGCCAACCGCGGCGATGGACCCGCGGTCATCATCGTCGGCGAAATCGCCTCGAAGTGGGTTGCCGACGCGCTGGAAACCAGGGCGACCGGCACCGGCTAGCTTGCATGCCGGCCATCCGACCGGCCGCGTAACCCGAAGTGTGTAGTCGGCCCCACAAATACCGGCCCCGATGGGACGGTGGTGGCGCATTGGCGCGACTTGCGACCGGAAATTACTATAGACTTGAACAGCAGCTCGTAACTCGCGGAAATACCGCAGTTTACACAGGGGTTGAGCAACTAGTGGCCGACAAAGCGTTGCGATGACACCCGGCATCGTGTTCGCCATCGCGATCGCCTTGCTGCTGATCGCGGTCATTTTCGGACTGGTGCGGCGCAATCGCACGACCGGTCAGCCGCTGCGTGGGGACCTCGACGCACTGAACACGGTCGCGCAATGGACCGAAGGCGAAACGACACGGCTCTTGTCATCCGCCGAGCTGCCTGGTCTTTATCTCGTGCGACCGCGCTTCCTGTCGAAGGCCGAGGGCGTCGTCTATCTGCTGCTGAAGGCGGCATTTCCGCGACACGAGATCTTCGCGCGTGTGCGCCTTTCCGACGTGCTGCAGGTCAAGATCGGGCCGCAGGGCATGGAGCGGCTGCGCGCATTCCGCAAGATCGCCAATCAGCATGTCGGCTTTGTCATCTGCGGCCGCGACATGGCGATCGTCGCGATCGTGGACGCGAAGGAAGCCGAGACCATGATCAATCCGCGCGATCAGAAGCTCGAGATCATCAAGCAGCGTTGCCTTCAGGCGGCGCAGGTGAAGTACATCTGCGTGTATCCACCGCAACTTCCGCGCTACAAGGATCTGCGCGAGCAGATCCTCGGACCCGCCGCGGAGCTCGTCTAAGAGCCGCGCCGCGGCCCGAACGACGGGCCGTCTAGGTTTGCATGAACGCGCGATGCAGCACCGGTCGCGTCGCGTAGCATGCCAATCGACCAAACGACGGCAAACCCCGATGGCCGACGCCTTCAAGCTGACGTATTCGACGATGTTCGATCCGCCCGAGGCGCTGCACCAGCGCTTCGAGCAAGCGCTTGCGACGGTGCGCGCGCACGTTGGCGCCGAGCACCCGATGTTCATCGGCGGCCATGACAAGCGCGCAAGGACACGATTCCGTCGCGCAAGTCCGATCGACACGCGAATCGCGCTCGGAACGTTCGAAGCGGGCGACGCGACGCATGCGGCAGCCGCAGTCGACGCCGCGGGGACGGCGTTCCCGTCGTGGGCTGGCGTGCCGTGGCGCGAGCGCGTTGCCGTGATGCGCCGGGTCGCTGCGCTGATCGAGGAACGCGTGTTCGAGATCGCGGCGGTGCTCGCGCTGGAAGTCGGCAAGAATCGCATGGAAGCGCTGGGCGAGGTCCAGGAGACCGCCGATCTGGTGAGCTACTACTGCGACCAGATGGAGGCGCGCAACGGCTTCGTGCAACCGATGCTCGATGATCCGCTGCGCGGATTCGCGAGCCGCAACGTGAGCGTGATGAAGCCGTATGGTGCGTGGGTCGTCATCGCGCCGTTCAACTTTCCATTCGCCTTGGCCGGGGGCCCGTGCGCGGCGGCGATGGTGGCGGGCAATACGGTCGTGTTCAAGGCAGCATCCGCGACGCCGTGGAGCGGACGTCTGTTGGCGCTGGCGATGCGCGATGCAGGCGTTCCGCCGGGCGTGTTCAACTATGTGACCGGCCCTGGCGCAAGCATCGGCGATGCGCTCGTGTCCCATGCGGACGTTGGCGGCGTGACGTTCACCGGCAGCTCGGCGGTCGGCATGCATCTGGTGCAAACGCTTTCCGGCGGCGCATGGCCACGTCCGTGCATCGCCGAGATGGGTGGCAAGAACGCGGCAATCGTGTCGACGCGCGCCGACTTGAACGACGCGGCGCTCGGCATCATGCGGTCAGCGTTCGGCTTATCCGGGCAGAAGTGCTCGGCGTGCTCGCGGGTTTACGTCGAACACCTCGTGTTTGCCGACTTCGTGGCGGCGCTGCATGCGGCGACGCTCGACTTGTCGGTGGGCGACCCGTCGCATCGCGAGCACTGGATGGGACCGGTGATCGATGCATCGGCCGTGGCGCGTTTCGAGGATGCGGCCGCAACGGTCATCGCTGCCGGCAACGAGGGAGCGATCGTCGAAGGCGGACGTCGACTCGACGAAGCCGAGCTCGCGCACGGTCACTTCGTCGCGCCGACGATCGCGCGCGTGCCGCTCGAGCATCCGTTGTGGTCGCAGGAACTGTTCGTGCCGTTCGTGCTCGTGGCCGCCGTCGACACGATCGACGAAGGGTTCGCGCGCGCGAATCGAAGCGCGTATGGTTTGACCGCGGGCTTCTATGGATCGCCGGAAGAGACCGACCGATTCTTCGACGCGATCGACGCGGGCGTCTGCTATGCGAACCGGCCCCAGGGCGCGACCACCGGCGCCTGGCCTGGCTACCAGGCGTTCGGCGGCTGGCGCGCGTCGGGATCGACCGGCAAGTCGGCCGGATCGATCTACTATCTTCCGCAATATCTGCGCGAGCAGTCGCAGACGCGCGTGCAGCGCGATCGCTAGCGGCCTTTTGTTAAGCAGCACGGCGATGTCCCTGTGCGAAAGCGTGGCGGCCTTCGCGCGGCCGAGCATGGCAATCCACTCGGCCGAGTCGCGCCCGGTGGCTTTGACGAGCGCTTCGTCGCAGACGCCGAGGGTCTGGTTCAGCGAGTTGTTGTCGACGTAACGGAATCAGCGGTCGGCGAGCACGCGGGCGTACACGTCACGATCGACGTTGCCGCCGCTTGCGATCAACCCCGCACGCTTGCCGCTTCGCTGCGGCCATCGCATAAGCGCCGCGAGCGGTGCCGCGCCGGCGCCTTCGAGGACCTGATGCGTATCGTCGAAGTAGAAGCGCATGGCTTGCTCGATCGCTTCGTCATCGACTTCGACGACGTCTTGCGCGCCCCGCCGGATGACATCGAGTGCCGCCTCGACCGGAACACGGACCGCCACGCCGTCGGCCATCGTGCTCGCGGAGGCGGTCTCGATCGCGCGACCCGCCCGGAACGACTGTGCGTAGGCATTGGCGTTCGTGGAGACGACGCCGATGACCGACGTGGAAAGCTTCAATGCATCGCGGGCCGCGATCAGTCCGCAGATCCCCGAGCCGCAGCCGATGGGAACGAATACGTGGTCCAGCGGTGGTGCACTGGTGAACAGCTCCAGCGCATAACTCGCAACGCCGGCCACGAGATCGTCCTCGAACGGCGGAACGAAGCGAAGCTGGCGGTCGACGGCCAGGTCCTTCGCGAAGACGCGAGCTTCATCGAAATCGACGCCCTGCTCGATGAGCTCCGCACCCCACTCGCGCATCGATGCGTTCTTCGCCGGCGAGTTGCCGTGCGGCACGACGATCGTGCAAGTCATGCCGTACTGACGCGCAGCGTACGCAAGACTTTGTCCATGGTTGCCTCGCGTCGCGCTTGCAACCCCGCGCGGCGGTGCCGGCGAACGCGCGAGCTGACCTAGAAGGTTCAGGCCGCCGCGGACCTTGAACGCGCCGGTCGGCGTGTGATTCTCGTGCTTGACCCAGACTTCGCAGCCGGCGCGGCGTGCAAGTAGCGGCCACGCGTATTGCGGCGTTGGCCGCATCGCGTCGTGCACGCGATCCGCCGCGGCTTCGAGCGCCGCGAGCGTGAGCATCCGGACCTAGCGCATGAACGTCAGGTAGAGCCAGAGCACGAGCACCGCGCCGATGACCGACATGATGATGCCCGCCGGCTGGAAGCCGGTGCGTCCGCGGGAAAACATCGAGCCGATGAGGCCGCCGACCAGCGATCCGACGACGCCGAGAACCAGCGTGGCAAGCCAGCCCATCGCGACCGGCCCCGGATAGAAGAAGCGCGCGAGCGCTCCGACGATCAGGCCGATGACCAGCATCCAGATGAAACCCATGAGACCCATGACCCCTCCCTGCGTTTGTCGAAGCGGGATCGATTGCAGCCGATCCCGGCCAAACGATGCTATCACGGTGTTCTTGCGCGTTCTTGCGGCGATCCGCCCGGAAGGCACCTCCGGCGATGCGCGATCGACCTACCGCATCGGCACGTTCCGCCATCGACAAGAACGTCTACGACTGGTCGCCGGCCACGAAAGCTCGAGCACGATCGTCGCGAGCGGCGGAGTGCTGCAAGCGCTGGCGAAAGCCGCCTCATTGCGTGCCGTTGGCGGGTCATTCGTCCTGCAATAGATCGCGGAGCGTACGCGCCACGACCTTCGTCGCCCTTCTGAGATCGTCGAGCACCACATGCTCGTCGGCGCGTTTGGCGTTCGATTCGAGCACGGTGCGCGGACCGGCGCCATAGATGACGGCTGGAATGCCGTACGCGCCGTAAAGTCGCGCATCGGTGTAGAGCGGCGTTCCCGTCGTCGGAATCGTTTCGCCGAACACGGACTGCGCATGCCTTTGCAGCGCCTGCACGAGCGGCGCGTTGGCCGGGTTCGGCTTCAACGCGAGCGCGAGCAGCAACCGTCGGAACTCGACGCGAACGCCGGGCACCGATGCGCCTGCCTCTGCGATCACGCGGCGGACATCCGCCTCGACGTCGCCGGGCGTTTCCTCGGGGATCATTCGGCGGTCGAGCCGCATCACGACCTTGCCGGGAACCACGTTCGTGTTCGTGCCCCCTTCGATGCGGCCGACGTTGAGGTACGGATGCGTGATGCCCGGAACGCTCGAGCGAATCGAGCGATACCGCGCGTTCTGCGCGTACAACGCCGAGAGGATCGCGGTCGCGCCTTGCAACGCATCGATGCCCGTGTCGGGGATCGCTGCGTGCGCCATCCGGCCGTGCACGGTGACCTCGAGCTGCAGGCAACCGTTGTGCGCGGTGATGACCTGATAGCTGAATCCGGCGGCGATCAGGTAGTCGGGCTTCGTGAGCTTGTTCGCGAGCAACCACGCCGGGCCGAGCTCCCCACCGACTTCCTCGTCGTAGGTAAAGTGCAGCTCGATCCCGCCGCGCAACGCTGCGCCGAGCGATTCGAGCGCGCGCACCGCAAACGTGTACGTCGCAAAATCGCTCTTGCTGACGGCGGATGCACGACCGTAGAGCTTGCCGTCGACGATCTCCGCCCCGTAGGGATCGTGCGTCCAGCCGTCGCCGGGCGGCACGACGTCGCCGTGCGCGTTGAGCGCGATCGTCTTGCCGCCGTCGCCGTACCGCCGGCGGACGATCAGGTTCGTGATCGATGCGAGCCCGTGACGCCGCACGTCGTCGACGGGAACTGCGTGCTTCTCGGCTGTCAATCCGAACGCCGCGAGCGCCTCGGCCGTGTGCTCGGCGTGTCGTGCGTTGTCGCCGGGCGGCGTATCGGTCGGAATGCGAACCAGTCGCTGCAGGAAGCGCACCTCCTCGTCGAAGTGCGCGTCGATCCAGTTGTCGAGCCGCTCGTCGTCAGTCATGCATTTCCGCGGCGAGATCGTCGAGCAGCGACTGGAACGCGCGCACCGTCAACTCCGCATCGTCGTTGGTGATCGATTCGAGCGGGTTGTGGCTGATGCCGGCGTTCATGCCGCGCGTGAACAGCATCGCCTGCGGCATGATCTCGTGCAGCTTCATCGCGTCATGGCCTGCGCCGCTCGGCAGCCGATGCACGGGCACCCCCAGTTTCTCGACTGCGCGCTCCCAGCGCGCCTGCCATCGGTCGGCGCTTGGCGCGGCCGAGGCGCGAACCGTCTCTTCGAGCTTGCAGGTGACGCCCCGGCGCTCGCAGATGCGAGTGAGCTCGGTGAGCACATCGTCGATGCACGCGTCACGCGCGCCGTTCGTCGTCGCGCGGATGTCGAGGCTGAACGTGCAGCGGCCGGGAATCACGTTGATCGAGCCATTCGGCACTTCGAGCATGCCGACGGTACCGACGACACGGGGAACGCTCGCCGCGCGCTTTTCGACGAAGAGCAGGAGCTCGGCCGCTGCGGCGGCCGCGTCCCGCCGGCGGTCCATCGGCGTCGTGCCGGCGTGGCTCGCCATGCCGATCATTTCACCGATGTAGCGGACGCTGCCGTTGATCGACGTGACGACGCCGAGCGGCAGATCGAGCTCGTTCAGAACCGGCCCCTGCTCGATGTGCACCTCGACGAAGGCCTCGTACTCGCGCGGATCGCGGCTGAGCGCTGCGATCTTTTCGATGTCGAGCCCCGCAGCGCTCATCGCTTCGCGCATCGTGATGCCGTCGACATCCTTCTGCTCGAGCCACTTGGGATCGAAATGACCGGTCAGTGCGCCGGAGCCGAGGAAAACAGCCTTGTAACGCTGGCCTTCCTCCTCGGCAAAACCGACGACCTCGACGCCGAACGGCAAACGTCGGCGCTCGCGGGCGAGCTCGCGAACGCACGCCATCGGCACGAGAATGCCGAGCCGGCCGTCGTACTTGCCGCCATTGCGCACCGTATCGTAATGGCTGCCGGTCAGAAGCCGCTTTGCGTTGCGATCGCGGCCGTGATAGACGCCCACGACGTTGCCGACCGCGTCGATCGTCACGTCGTCGAAGCCGCAATCATCGCGCATCCACTGCTCGAGCTGCTTTGCGGCGGCGCGATGGGCGTCGGTCAGGTACGTCACCGTCAACTGACCGCGCTCGACGAAGCCTGGGTCGCTGTGGATCGCAAGCAGCTCGGCCCAGTCCCAGACCTGATTGCCGAGTGCCGGCACGTAGCCGAACTTGTCGTTCAGCCGAATCTCGGCGATGCGATGGATGTTGCGCAGGCATTCGGCAAGCTCGTAATCGGGGTGGTTTTCCAGTCGACGCGTGAACGTCGCGATGATTTCCCGGCGGGTAAGTCCCGTGCCGCGCGGTCCGCGCACAGCGAGAATAAAGGGGAAACCGAACTTCGCGTTGTAGTCGGCGTTGAGCCGCTTGATCGTCGCGAACTCGTCAGGTGTGCACGCGGAGAGGCCGGCCTTGCCTTGCTCGTTCGTCGACTCGGCGGTCATCGTCTTCGCGACCATCGCCTTGCCGGCAAGCTCCGGATGCACGCGAATCAACGCGATCTGCGCCTCGCGACCGGCATTGCGCACGATGTCGACCAGTGCGAGCTTGAGTTGCGCGAGCGAGCGGAACGGCCTTGCTGCGGCGGCCCGCTCGGCGATCCATGGCGAATGTTCGTAAGTGCCGTCGAGCAACGCGGTGCATTCCCTTACCGAGGCGTCGTTCAATTGCGGTAGCGTAAGCGTCATCGGACCTCGTCAGACCGGATAAGCGCGCAGAGCGGTTGCAAGGTCCGTCGTGCGCGGGTCGAGCCGCAGGTTGCGCTCGACGCTGCGGATGTGCTGCTCCATCAGCCGTGCGGCGAGTCGCGCATCGCGGGACGCCAGCGCATCGACGATCTCGACATGCTCGTCCTGCGAGTGCTCGGCGGAGTGCGACGACTGGTACATGAGCGAGATCAGCGAAGATCGCCCGAGCAGATCGGCGATCAGCTGGGCAAGCACGTCGTTGCCGAGCATGCGCGCGAGGACCATATGAAAGTCGGCGAGCAGGCGGGTCCTTCCGGTTACGTCCGTGCGCATTACTGCTTCCCGCTCGCTCCTCAAATGTGCGCGAAGCTCGGCGAGTTGCGCGTCGGTAATCGAAGCGCATAGCTGACGCACGATCGCCGTTTCGATCATCGCGCGCACCTGGAATACCTGGCGCGCCTCCGCGACGCTCGGTTCCGCGACGCGTGCACCGCGTGCCGGCTCCAACGTGACGAGCTGATCGCGCGACAGCCGGTTCAAAGCCTGGCGGACGATCGTGCGCGACACGTCGAAGATGTCGGCGATCTTTTGCTCGGCGAGTCGCGTGCCCGGCGCAAGCCGCCGCTCGACGATCGCCTCGGTAATCGAGTCGACGATGCGACCGGTCCGGTTGGTCGACGTCTCGCCCGCGGCCGGGCGCTTTCGCGACACCGGGCGGACGACTTTGAGATGCGCTTTCATCGGAGAGTGCGCTTGACAGCGTGAGTACATTGTATACACTCTGGTGAGGCGATGTAAACAAAGGGCACGACCAGCCATGGGTAAGCTGACGACGCATGTTCTCGACACGGCCAGCGGAGTCCCGGCCGCGGGGATGGAAATCAAGCTCTATGCCGTGGAGGCCGCCGGTGCCGCAGTGCTGCGCACGGTAAGGCTCAACAGCGACGGCCGTTGCGACGGTCCGCTGCTGGAGGGTGCAGAGTTCGCCCTCGGGAAGTATCGACTCGTGTTCTCCGTTGGCAAGTACTTCTCGCATCGTGGCGTCTCGCTACCCGATCCGCCCTTCATCGACGAGGTGCCGCTCGACTTTGGCGTCGCCGACGTGGGGCTGCATTACCACGTCCCGCTGCTGGTCACCCCGTTCAGCTACAGCACATACCGGGGGAGCTGACGAGGCGGAGCGGAGATCGAGCCTCAACTTGAAAGAGGCTGGCTTGACAACGGTACACAATATTGCATACACTTTCTCTGACGTCGCCGCGGAAAGCCGGCGCACCGGCCCTTTAACAAGAGGCCGCAGGCGGTCGCGACGTCCGTCCTCACAGAGCCCGCCGTGGTGAGGGCGCGGTGCAAACGCCTGTCGTTTGCGCCGGCCCGGATCATTGGAGGACGCAGTGGAAGCCTACCTCGCCGACTGGGTGAACCTGCTCTTGCGGTGGGCGCACGTCATCACCGCGATCGCCTGGATCGGTTCGTCGTTCTACTTCGTCTTTCTCGACTCGAGCCTGACGCGGCCGACGTCACCCGATCTCGTCGACAAGGGCGTCGACGGCGAGCTGTGGGCGGTGCACGGCGGCGGCTTCTATAACCCGCAGAAGTACGTCGTCGCGCCGAAGACGCTTCCCCAGCACCTTCACTGGTTCTACTGGGAGAGCTACAGCACGTGGCTCACCGGCTTCGGGCTCTTCATCGTGCTCTATCTGTTCAACGCCGGCACGTTCCTCATCGACAAAAGCGTGTACGACTGGTCCGCGGCTGCGGCGATCGTGACGTCGCTCGTGTTCCTCGTCGCGTTCTGGTTCGTTTACGACGTGATCTGCCGCGCGTTCGGACAGAAGAAGAACGGCGATCTGATCGTGGGTATGGGCGTCTTCCTGTTCATCGTGTTGGCCTCGTGGGCGGCATGCCAGCTCTTCGCCGGTCGCGCGGCGTTCCTCTTGGTCGGCGCGATGATCGCCACCGCGATGAGCGCGAACGTGTTGATCTGGATCATTCCCGGACAGCGCAAGGTCGTCGCGCAGATGAAGGCGGGCGAGTCGGTCGACCCGGTCCACGGCTGGCGCGCGAAGCAGCGCAGCGTGCACAACACCTACTTCACGCTGCCGGTCGTCATCTCGATGATCTCGAACCACTATGGCTGGCTCTACCAGGGCCGGCACAACTGGATCGTGCTCGTGCTGCTGATGCTCGCCGGTGCGCTAATCCGCCACAGCTTCGTCGCGCGCCACAAGGCGCTCGTCGAGGGCCGCCGCGTTCCATGGGAGCAGGCGATCGCCGGCACCGTCACGCTGGTGTTGCTTGCATTCTGGCTCGCACCGCCCCCGCCGTCTGCCGCATCGATTGCTGCCGCGGCGAAGCCGGTGGCCGTTGCCGACGTGCGCACCGTCATCGATCAGCGCTGCGCCGTCTGCCACAACGCGCAGGTTGCGCAGAAGAACGTCGCGCTGCATACGCCCGAGCTCTTGAAGCAGCACGCGCTGTCCGTCTATCAGCAAGTGGCGGTGCTGAAGCTGATGCCGCTCGCGAACTCGACCCAGATGACCGACGAGGAACGAGCGCTGATCAAACGCTGGTTCGACGCCGGCGCGCCGGTGAACTGAGTCGAACGACATGAACGATCTCGACCTCGTCGTCCGCAACGCGCGCGTTGCCACCGCCGCCGATATCTTCGATTGCGATATCGGCATCGCCAACGGAATGATCATCGCGCTCGCACACAATTTGCCGGGGGCTACGCGGGAGATCGATGCCGCACGACGCTGGGTGCTTCCCGGCGGCATCGACGGCCACTGCCATCTCGACCAGCCGATGACCGACGGCTCGAAAATGGCCGACGACTTTCTCTCCGGAACGACTTCCGCCGCGTGCGGCGGCACGACGACCGTCATTCCTTTCGCGTGCCAGCTCAAAGGGCAGTCGCTCGTTGCCGCAGTTACCGACTACCATCGGCGCGCCGAAGGCAAGGCCCTGATCGATTACGCGTTTCACATGATCGTCTCCGATCCGACCGAGTCGGTCCTCAAAACGGAGCTGCCGCAACTGATCGGCCAGGGGTATACGTCGTTCAAGATCTACATGACGTATGACGATCTGAAGCTCGACGACCGGCAGATCCTCGACGTGCTCGCCGTCGCGCGGCGCGAGGGCGCGATGGTCATGGTTCACGCCGAGAACACCGACTGCATTGCGTGGCTCACTGCGCAACTTCTCGCTGCCGGCCAGACGGCGCCGAAATTCCACGCGACGGCGCGGCCCATGCTGGTCGAGCGCGAAGCCACACATCGCGCGATCGCGTTCGGCGAGCTCGTCGATCTGCCGGTGCTGATCGTGCACGTTTCCGGACGCGAGGCCGTCGAGCAGATTCGCTGGGCGCAAGGTCGCGGCCTGCATGTCTATGCGGAGACATGCCCGCAGTATTTGTTCCTGTCGAACGAGAATCTCGAAGGTGAGGGCTTCGCCGGCGCGAAATGCATCTGCAGTCCGCCGCCGCGGGACATAGCGAACCAGCAGGTGATCTGGGACGGTCTCGTCAACGGTGTCTTCCAGGTGTTCTCGTCCGACCACGCGCCGTTCCGCTTCGACGGACCCGACGGCAAGAAGGTGGCTGGCGAGCATGCCGCTTTCAGCCAGATACCGAACGGCATTCCCGGCCTCGAAACGCGTCTGGCGCTGCTCTTTTCCGAGGGTGTCATGAAACAGCGTATCGACATCAATGCGTTCGTGGCGCTGACGTCGACCAACGTTGCAAAGACGTACGGCCTGTATCCGCGCAAGGGAACGATCGCGATCGGCGCCGATGCCGACCTCGTCATCTGGGACGACGCGCGAGAGCTTGCGATCACCAACGCGATGCTGCATCACGACGTCGATTACACGCCCTACGAAGGCATGAGACTCAACGCGTGGCCCGCGATCACGATCTCGCGCGGCGAAGTCGTGTGGGACGGATCGAGGCCGCAAGGCGCGCAGGGACGCGGCCAGTTCCTTCGCTGCGAACGGGCGCAACCCGCAATGCGGAGGCGCTCGCGCGCGGCCGAAACGTCACCAAAGCGCGAGCAGTGTCTGGCATCAAAAGGGGCGCCGTGACGACTGCCGCGGAATCGACTCGTCGCACCGAGCCGCGCGCACCGGTCGGGCGCCGGCTCCTTGGTATGCTGACGCCTTCGTCGAACACACGGCTCGAGCCGATCACCACGGCCATGCTGGCCGGCCTTCCCGAGGTGAGCGTGCATTTCGGCCGCTTCCGCGTGACCGAGATCGCGCTGACTGATGCCGCGAACGCGCAATTCAATGACGAGGAGCCGTTGCGCGCCGCGGAGTTGCTTGGCGATGCTCGTGTGCACGCGATCGGATGGAGCGGCACGTCGGCGAGCTGGCTCGGCTTCGACGCCGACGAGAGGCTCTGCCGCCGCATCACCGAGCGAACGGGAATTCCCGCGTGCACGTCGGTGCTTGCATTGAACGAGATTTTTCGGTCGACCGGCGTCCGTCGCTTCGGACTCGTAACGCCCTATCGCGACGACGTGCAAGCGCGAATCGTCGCAAACTATCGAGGCGCCGGCTTCGAGTGCGTGGCCGAACGCCACCTCGGCTGGCAGGACAACTGGTCGTTCTCGGAAGTCACGCCGGAGGAAATCGCGAGCATGCTGCGCGAGGTCGCGGCGGCGCGACCCGATGCGATCACGGTCCTGTGCACGGGCGTACAGGGTGCGCCGCTTGCCGAAGCGTTGGAACGCGAGCTTGGCATACCAGTGTACGACTCGATCGCAACCGTCGTGCGCAAGTCGCTCGAGATCGCCGGCGTCGATCGTCGACGGGTCACGAATTGGGGACGGCTCTTTCAGCAATGACGACGCTCCCGCGCCGCAACGACAAGGTCCAAAAGCTCTCCCGCGAGCACGATGGGACCGTACAGTCGCTGCTTCGCGCGATCTCCCTGCTCGAGATCCTCGCCGAGGATGACGAAGGCTATCGCCTCGTCGATCTGGCCGCGCGCGCCGGATTGTCGACATCGACGACGCACCGCTTGCTCACCACGCTCGAGCAGAAGCGTTTCGTGCACTTCAGCCGCGACTCGAGCCTGTGGTTCGTCGGCGTGCGCTGCTTCTCGATCGGAGCGGCGTTTCCGCGACGTCGCAACTTCGCCTCGCTCGCGCTGCCGTTCATGCAGCGATTACGCGACGCGACCGGTGAAACCGTCAATCTCGGCTTGCTCGACCAAGGCGACGTCGTGTTTCTGACGCAAGTGGAAAGCCGCGAGCTGATGCGCGCGATCACGCGACCGGGCGGCCGCACGCCGCTGCCGTGCACGGCGATGGGACAGGCGCTGCTATCGGTCATGAGCGAGCGCGAAGTCGGCGAGCTTCTGAAGCAGCATGGCTTGCCGCGACGCACGCCGAATTCGATCGCACGGCCGACGACGCTTCACGAAGTCCTCGCGGCAGCGCTCGCCAGCGGTTACGCCGTCGACGACGAGGAAAACGCAGTGGGCCTGCGTTGCGTTGCGGCGCCGATTTTCGACGAGTTCCGTCGTCCGTTTGCAGCCGTCTCCATTGCCGGGCCGACGGTGCGCGTCACGCAACGTCGCGTACCCGAGCTCGGCGCGCAGGCGGTGGCGACGGCGCGCGAGATCACCGAGGCAACCGGCGGCCTGGTGCCGGTCCGCAACGAAAGCAGTGCACGCGCTGCGACGCGCGTTTCCCACGCCCCGAAAAACCCAAGTCCCTGAAGTTTCACGCGTTGCCCCGTCGTTCCCGGTTCGCGGGAATGTTCCCGCAGCCTCGCTTCGCTTGCCTACGCTTGTCACCTATCCGACACGCGGCTGACGCCACGAAGGACGATGCCATGACTTTCCGCAGCGGCCGACATTTCCTGCAGATCCCCGGTCCGACCAACGTGCCGGACCGCGTGCTGCGCGCGATCGATCGACCGACGATCGACCACCGCAGCGCGGAATTCGGCGAGCTCGGCCGCCGTGTTCTCGGCGGCCTCAGGGAGATCTTCAGGACCGAACATCCGGTCGTCATCTTTCCGGCGTCGGGCACTGGCGCGTGGGAAGCCGCGTTGGTCAATACGCTCTCGCCCGGAGATCGCGTCCTGATGGTCGAGACCGGGCACTTCGCCACGTTGTGGCAGCGCATGGCGACCAAGCTTCAACTCGACGCGCAATTCATTGCCGGCGATTGGCGACATGGCGCGGATGCGGCAGCGATCGAATCGCGTCTTACCGAGGACCGCTCGCATGCGATCAAGGCCGTCTGCGTCGTTCACAACGAAACGTCGACGGGCGTCACGAGCCGCATTCCGCTGGTTCGCAAGGCGATCGACGCGGCACGGCATCCGGCGCTGTTGATGGTCGACACGATCTCCTCGCTCGGCTCGATCGACTATCGCGTCGACGAATGGGGCGTGGATGTGACCGTTGCCGGTTCGCAAAAGGGGCTGATGCTTCCGCCCGGGCTGTCGTTCAACTCGATCAGCGACAAGGCGCTGGCCGCGACGAAGCGCGCGCGGCTCCCGCGCTCGTACTGGGACTGGGAGGACATGCTCGCGAACAACAAGACCGGTTTCTTCCCGTACACGCCGGCCACGAATCTGCTTTACGGGCTGGACGAGGCGATCGCGATGCTGAACGAGGAAGGGCTCGACAACGTCTTCGCGCGCCACGACCGGCATGCCGAGGCGACGCGCCGGGCCGTCCGCGCCTGGGGCCTCGAGATCCTGTGCGCGAATCCGCAGGAATATTCGAGCTCGCTCACGGCGGTGATGATGCCGGCGGGCCACGATGAAACGGCGTTTCGCAAGATCGTGCTCGATCGCTTCGACATGTCATTGGGCGCGGGCCTGACGAAGCTCAAGGGCAAGGTGTTTCGCATCGGTCATCTCGGCGCGTTCAACGATCTGACGCTTGCCGCAACGCTCGCCGGCGTCGAAATGGGACTTGCGATCGCCAAGGTCCCGCACCGCAAGGGCGGCGTGCGTGCGGCGTTGGATTACCTCGAAGCAGAGCCCGTCGGGCAGAGCGAGCCCACCAACGGGCGCGGCAGCGACACCGGCGATGCGCGGCTCGAAATGGTCCGCGCGACCTCATAAGGCGTCGACGCGGCCGGAACGCAGGAGGAAGCGTGTCATCGATGCCATCGTCGTTGCCATCGAATCGCTTCACGCGCGGTCTCACGGGCCTGGTCGACGTGCTGACGCTTGCCTGCGGCTGGTGGTTGATCGGGCTCGCGCTGATGACGTGCGTCGAGATGGTCGGCCGCAAGCTCCTCAAGTTCAGCCTGCAGGGCGTCGACGAGATCGGGGCGTACACGTTCGCCGTCGTCAGCACGATCGGATTCTCGTATGCGCTGATCACGCGCGGGCACACGCGCGTCGACTTTCTCGTGTCGCGGTTTTCCGCGCCGGTTCGTGCGGCGCTCAATTTCACCGCTGTCATCACGCTGACGGCGATCGCGGTCTTCGGCGCGTACCGCGCGTATCGCGTGCTTGCCGAGACCATCGATCTCGGCAGCACGGCCGCTTCGCCGCTCGCCACGCCGCTCTGGATACCGCAGTCGCTGTGGGTCATCGCGTTCGCGCTGTTCGCCGTCGTCACGCTGGTCACGGCCGCGTATGCATGCAAGCTCTTCGCCGCGAAAGCGTGGCCCGAGCTCAACAAGCGCTTCGGTCCGCAGACGCTGAGCGAGGAGATCGAGAGCGAAACGATGCTGCACGTCGAGCGTGATTTTCCGACGCGCGCGGGAACCGCGACATGATCGGCGCGCTCCAGATCGTCGGCGGGCTCGGCATCATGCTCGGCCTGATGTTCGTCGGCCTTCACGTCGGGACGGCGATGTTCTTGACTGCGCTCCTGGGCTCGCTCATCTATTTCGGCGAGCCGGCGATCAACGCGGTCGGCGAGCAGTTATGGGCGGCGAGCGAGGACTATCTGCTGTTGTCGATCCCGCTGTACATCCTGCTCGGCGAAATCCTGATGCGCGGCGGCGCCACCGACAAGATGTACGCGTCGCTGTCCGATTGGCTCAATCGCCTGCCCGGCGGATTGCTGCATACGAACATCGGCGCGTCGGCGATGTTCTCCGCGGTCTCGGGCTCGTCCGTCGCCACGGCTGCGACGATCTCCACCGTCGCGTTGCCTGCGTTTCGCAACCGTCGATACGACCAGCGGCTGGTGCTCGGCTCGATCGCGGCCGGCGCGAGCCTCGGCAACCTGATTCCCCCCGGCGTGGGCTTCATCATCTACGGATCGATGACCAACACGTCGGCGGCGCGGCTGTATCTCGCCGGCGTCGCGCCGGGGATCATCATGACGCTGATCTTCATCGTCACGATCCTCGTGCTGTGCCTCTGGCGGCCGGATCTCGCGGGCAGCCGCGAGCCGTCGATTCCGTTCATGCACAAGCTGCGCCGCGCAAAGCACCTCGCGGGACCGCTGATCGTGTTCCTGGTCGTCATGGGCAGCATCTATACCGGCTGGGCGACGGTGACCGAGAGCGCGGCGCTGGGCGTGATCGTGGCGCTTCCGATTGCAGCGGCATACCGCAAGCTTTCGGTTGCCATGCTGCACGACTGCTTCCGCGCATCGATGCGGCTGACGGCGATGATGGCGCTGATCCTCGTCGCGGCGCTCTACCTCAACTTCGTGCTCGCGATGCTCGGCGTGCCGCAGGCGCTCGCCAGCTTCGTGAAGTCGATCGACGTATCGCCGATCGCGCTGTTGTGGGTGCTCGCGATCATGTACCTCGTGCTCGGCATCTTCCTCGAGACCTTGCCGATGCTCGTCGGCACTGTCCCCGTCGTCTTCCCGATCGTCGTCGCCGCCGGCATCGATCCGGTGTTCTTCGGCGTCTTCATGATCCTGATGTGCGAAATCTCGCTGATCAGTCCGCCGGTCGGCATGACGTTGTACGTCATCCAGGGCGTGCGCGGCGAGGGAACGATCAAAGAAGTGTTCCAGGGAACGATTCCGTTCTTCCTGTCGATGATCGTGATGACGGCGATTCTGATTCATTTCCCGGACATCGCGACCTGGCTTCCCAACAAGATGTACGGCCCGTAACCCGCCCTTCCCACGAAAGGAGAGTCATCATGTCGTTCGCAAGAACAGCCGTCGCCAGCGTGATCGCGCTCGCGCTCGCGCTTCCCGCCGTCGCCCAACAGCCGATCAAGCTGCGCGTCGCCGGCAACCTGGTCGCGACCGGGCTCATCCAGCAGAACAAGGAGCAGCCGTTCTTCGAGAACATGGCGAAGACCACCGGCCTGCCGATCGAAGTCGACTACAAGCCGCAGGACGTGCTCGGCGTCAAGGATGCCGATGGACTGCGCGTACTGAAGTCGGGATTGTTCGACATCGTGTCGCTGCGTCTCGCGCAGGTCTCGCGCGACGAGCCGTTCTTTCTCGGTCCCGACGTCGTGGGTTTGAACCCCGACTACGCGACCGCGAAAAAAGTCGTCGGCGCGTACCGCGAAGCCTTCGACAAGCGCCTGCAGGAGCGGCACGGTGCCAAGCTGCTCGGCATCTGGCCGTTCGGCCCGCAGGTCGTGTTCTGCCAGGTACCGATCACCGGCCTCGCCGATCTCAAGGGGAAAAAGGTCCGCGTCTACGACCAGTCACTCGCGAAGTTCATCGAGAAGCTCGGCGGTATTCCGGTGACGATCCCGTTCGCGGAAACGCAGCAGGCGCTGCAGCGCGGCGTCACCGACTGCGCGATCACCGGACCGAGCTCGGCCAACAGCGCCGGATGGCCGGAGGTCACCAGCCACTTCATGCCACTCGGCTTTCAGATCGCGCTGAACGCGTACGGCATCAACCTCAATACCTGGAAGAAATTCACGGCCGACCAGCAGGCGAAGCTCACGGCCGCGTTCCAGCAGCTCGAAGCGGACATCTGGGCGTACTCGGAAGAGATCTACGACGACGCGGTCCGCTGCAACGTCGGCAAGGAGCCTTGCAAGACGGTAAAGAAGTTCGCGATGAAGGAAGTGCCCGTGCAGTCAGGTGATCGCGCGACGATCCGTGACGCGCTGGCGACGGTGTCGTTCCCCACGTGGTCCGAGGTCTGCGACAAGTCGTATCCGGATTGCTCGGCGACGTGGAAAAAGACGATCGGCCCGATCGTCAACATCAAGTAGCGACTGCCGAGCCGCCCGAGCGGAAAGTGGAAAAGGATCGAACGGTGGATCGCGCGCAAGGGGCCGCCGCTGCGGTAGCGACAGCGCCGAACGATCTCTGCCGCCTTTCCGCCGCGGCGCTCGGAGAAGGCTACACGCGAGGCGTCTTCTCGCCGGTCGATGTCGTCGAGGCGGTGCTTGCACGCATCAACGAGGTGAACGAACGCCTGAACGCGATCGTCACGCTCGATGCGACGGGTGCTCGCGCCGCCGCGCGAGCGAGCGAGAGACGCTGGCGCGAAGGCCATGCACGCGGGCCGCTCGACGGCGTTCCGCTGACGATCAAGGACAACCTCAACGTACGCGGTCTGCGCACGACCTGGGGCAGCCGGCTCTACGCCGATTTCGTGCCGACGATCGACGAGGTGCCGGTCGCGCGTGCGCGCGATGCCGGTCTGGTCATCGTCGGCAAGACCAACGTTCCCGAATTCACGCTGAGCGGTTACACCGACAACCTGCTGTTTGGCCCGACGCGCAATCCGTGGAACACGCGGCTGACACCGGGCGGCTCGAGCGGCGGTGCCGTTGCATGCGTGGCTTCGGGCATTGGACCGCTTGCACTCGGCACCGACGGCGGCGGCTCGATCCGCCGGCCGGTGTCGCATACCGGCCTCGTCGGCTTGAAACCCTCGCGCGGAAGAGTCCCGCGGGGCGATGGCTTGCCGCAGATCCTGCTCGATTTCGAAGTGGTCGGCCCGCTCGCGCGCACGATGCGGGACCTCGTGCTGACGATGGAGGCGATTGCGCAATCGTGGGCGCCTCCGCCGGCGAAGCGTTGTCGCATTCTGTACGTGCCGCGGTTCGGGACCAATCCGGTCGATGCAGAGATCGCGGCGAGTGTTGCGCAGGCGGCGAGCGTCTTCAGCCGACTCGGTCATGCGGTTGTCGAGGCGAGCGTTCCGTTCGACGCGGATGCGTTCAACGCCGTGTGGCCGATCGTCAGCCAGACCGGCCTCGCGGCGTTGCTGAACACGATGCGCGATTGGCGCGAGCGTGTGGCGCCCGCGTTCGTCGAGATGGCCGATGCAGGATCGAAACTGCGCGCGACCGATCTTTTCGACGCGCTCGCCGAGATTGCCTGCCTGCGCGAGCGCCTGTCGGCGGCGTTCGACGACAGCGACGTGTTGCTGACGCCCGCAGCTGCAGCGCTCCCGTGGCCGGCAGAGATCCCGTACCCACCAACCATCGATGGCAAGGAGGCCGGTCCGCGCGGTCACGCCGTCTACACCGCGTTTGCGAACGCGAGTGGTTGTCCGGCGATCGCCGTTCCCTGCATGCCATCGGCGAATGGGCTCCCGATCGGATTCCAACTCGTCGCGGCACCGGGACAGGACGAGCGCCTGTGCGTGCTGGCGGCGGAGTACGAAAGCGCCGAGCCGTGGTCGCACCGATGGCCACCGTTGTGAGCGCCATCTCTCAACGAACGCAGGCCGCTGCGAAGCTCTTGCTCGATGCGCGGCGCTCGCGCCAGCGGCTGGTCGAATTGCCGATCGGATTGCGACCACCTTCGACACGGGAGGCTTACGCAATTCAAGACGCGGTGCTTGCCGAGCTTGGCCGGCCGGGCGGATGGAAAGTTGGTGCAAGAACGCCGGACGCCGAGCCGACGTGCGCGCCGCTGCCGGCGGATCTGATCCTGCGTTCGCCGCAACGCTTTCCTGCCGGCGCATTCGCACGCAACGGCGTCGAAGCCGAGCTTGCGTTCACGCTTGGTCGCGACCTCCCGCCGCGCGCAACCCGCTACGACGAAGCGGAGCTGCGGGGCGCGATTGCGAGCGTGCACGCGGCCATCGAAGTCGTCGATTCGCGATTCGTTGACATGTCAACGATCGACGCGGCTTCGCTGCTCGCCGATTTGCAGAGCAACGGCGCGCTGGTCGTGGGTGGCGGCGTGCCGCTGCCCGCTTCGTTTCCGGCGATCAACCAAAAGGTCGAGCTGATCGTCGATGGCGCAGAGCAGGACACGGACGGTCGCAACCCTGCCGGCAGCCTGATGCGTCTCATGACCTGGCTTGCCGATCACGTCGCCGCGCGTCGCGGCGGGCTGCGTCGCGGTGACATCATCACGACCGGCTCGTGGACCGGCATGCGGTTCTTTCCGGCCGGGACGCGGATCGACGTCGACTTTCCCGGCATCGGTGGGGCGCATCTTGTCTTCTAGCGGCCAGCGCCTGCGCATCGAGGTGGTCGACACGACGCGTGATTGCGGCGCAGCCGGCATGCGCGTCGACGTGTTCACGCTCGGCGCGCAGGCGCGCAAGCTGTGCGGCGGCGTCGTCAACGCGGAAGGCGTCGTGGACGCGGCAGTGCTGGCGAGCGATGCGGTCGTACCCGGCGAGTACGAGGTCGTGTTTCATATCGGCGCCTACTTCCGCGGTCGTGTAGCGAACGACGACCTGCCGTTTCTGGACACGGTTCCGTTCCGTTTCGCCCTTCCATCGACGCGCCGCTATCTACTGCCGGTGCGCGTCGCTCCGTCGGCGTTCGCGCTCGCTTCCCCGACACGATGAAGATCCTTCGTCGTCAATCCCAACATCGCCAAACAGCCCGGACAGCGCATGCACCAGTCCCCACGGAAGAACGCGTGCACGAAAGCGATGAACGCACGCACGTTGTTCGCCACCTGCTTGGGCGACGTGTACACGGCGTGGATTTCCTGCGCCGGCAATACGTGATCGTCCAGCACCGTGACGACATGGCGCTCGGCCAGCGACGCTGTTATCGCCAGCGTCCGGATTCCGGGATCGGCGCGCGTTTCGTACAGTGCGCATGACGACAGCAGGCGAGGGACCCCGATGACGAAGATGAGAGCAGTCGACGCGGCGGTCGCGGTGATGGCGGCGGAAGGCATCACGAAGGCGTTCGGCGTGCCCGGCGCCGCGATCAATCCGCTTTACTCTGCAATGAAGCGCCGCGGCGGCATCGACCATTATCTGGCGCGCCACGTCGAAGGCGCGTCGCACATGGCCGAGGGGTACACGCGCGCACGTGCGGGCAACATCGGCGTTTGCATCGGAACGTCGGGTCCCGCCGGGACCGACATGATCACCGGCCTGTACTCGGCGTGGGCGGATTCGATCCCCATCCTGTGCATCACCGGACAGGCGCCGCGCGCGCGCCTCTACAAGGAAGACTTCCAGGCGGTCGACATCGAGTCGATCGCAAAACCGGTGTCGAAATGGGCGGTGACGGTCCGCGAGCCGGCGCTCGTGCCGCGCGTGTTCCAGCAAGCGTTTCATGTGATGCGCAGCGGCCGACCCGGTCCGGTCCTGATCGATCTGCCGTTCGACGTCGCGACCGGCGAGATCGAGTTCGACGAGGAAACGTACGCTTCGCTTCCGGTCTACAAACCCGCCGCAACGCGTGCGCAGATCGAGAAAGCGCTCGCGATGCTCGACGCCGCGCAACGCCCGCTGATCATCGCGGGAGGCGGCATCATCAACGCCGATGCGTCGGAGTTGCTCGTCCAGTTCGCCGAGCTGACCGGCGTTCCGGTCATTCCGACACTGATGGGATGGGGCGTTATTCCCGACGACCATCGATTGATGGCCGGAATGGTGGGCTTGCAAACCGCGCATCGCTATGGCAATGCAACGCTGCTGGCATCCGACTTCCTGCTCGGCGTCGGCAACCGCTGGGCGAATCGGCATACCGGCTCGCCCGACGTGTACGCGAAGGGCCGCAAGATCGTGCACATCGACGTCGAGCCGACGCAGATCGGGCGCGTGTTCATGCCGGACTACGGCATCGTTTCGGATGCGCGCGCGGCGCTCGAGCTGATGGTCGATGTCGCGAAAGAGCGCAAGTCGCGCGGTTGTTTGAAGGACCGCGACGAGTGGGCTGCGCATTGCTGGGAGCGCAAGCGCACGATGCTGCGCAAGACCAATTTCGAGAATGTGCCGATGAAGCCTCAGCGCGTCTACCAGTGCATGAACAACGCGTTCGGCAAGGATGTCTGCTACGTCAGCACGATCGGCCTGTCGCAGATCGCTGCGGCGCAGTTCCTGCACGTCTACAAGCCGCGCCACTGGATCAACTGCGGCCAGGCCGGCCCGCTCGGCTGGACGGTTCCCGCCGCGCTCGGCGTCTGCGTCGCCGATCCTTCGCGCAAAGTCGTCGCGCTGTCCGGCGATTACGACTTCCAGTTCATGATCGAGGAGCTGGCCGTCGGCGCGCAGTTCCAGCTCCCTTACCTGCACATCGTCGTGAATAATTCCTATCTCGGGCTGATCCGCCAGTCGCAGCGCGCCTTCGAGATGGACTACGCCGTGCAGCTTTCGTTCGAGAACATCAATTCGCCGGAGCTCGGCGTCTATGGTGTCGACCACGTGAAGGTCGCCGAAGGGCTGGGCTGCAAGGGCATCCGCGTGTGGCGCCAGGAGGAGATCGACCCCGCGATCGAGCAGGCGTACCGCTGGATGGAGAAGTATCGCGTGCCCATCGTCGTCGAGATCATCCTGGAGCGCGTGACCAACATCGCGATGGGGACCGAGATCGACAACGTGGTCGAATTCGAGGAGCTTGCCAAAGGCAAGGAAGACGCGCCGACGGCGATCGCCCTGCTGGACTGAATCGGAAAGAACCGCATGCCGAAATTCGCCGCCAACCTGACGATGCTGTTCAACGAGGTCCCGTTCCTCGACCGCTTCGAGCACGCCGCGAAAGCGGGCTTCACCGCCGTCGAGTTCCTCTTCCCTTACGCATTCGAGCCGTCCGACATCAAGGCAAAACTGGACGCGAATCGGCTTGAGCTCGTCCTTCATAACCTGCCGCCGGGCAATTGGGATGCAGGGGAACGCGGCATCGCGTGCCATCCCGACCGTGTCGACGAATTTCGCGCCGGCGTCGCGCGGGCCATCGAGTACGCAACTCGATTGGGCGCGCCGCAGCTCAACTGCCTGGTCGGCAAGACTCCGGCCGGCGTATCCGATGAAGCAATGCGTCGGACGCTCGTCGGCAATCTGCGCTACGCTGCGGCTGAGCTCGCGAAGGCCGATCTCCGCCTGCTGCTCGAGCCGCTCAACAGCTACGACATTCCGGGCATCTATCTCAAGTACACGGCCCAGGCGATCGACATCCTCGACGAGGTCGGCGCGCGCAATGCGTTCGTGCAGTACGACATCTATCACGCGCAGCGCATGGAAGGCGAGCTTGCGGCGACGACGCAGAAGTACCTTTCGCGCATTGCCCATATGCAGCTCGCGGACAATCCCGGACGTAACGAGCCGGGCACTGGCGAGATCAACTACGCTTTCCTGTTCTCGCATCTCGATCGCATCGGTTACGACGGCTGGATCGGTTGCGAGTACAAGCCGGCCGCGTCGACCGAAGCTGGTCTCGCGTGGCGCAAGAAGCTTGCCGCCGGCTGATCATTCTTCCATCACGACGCAAAATCACATGACGTCCGAACCCCGCAGTCTCGGCTTTGTCGGCTTGGGCATCATGGGCAGCCCGATGGCTGGCCATCTGATCAAGGCCGGGCATACCGTCCATTTGCACAGCCGGTCGAACGTACCGGAAGCGCTCGTAACTGCGGGCGGCCGATCGGCCGGCAGCGGCCGCAACGTCGCGCGCCAGGCCGACGTCGTCTTCGTGATGGTTCCGGACACGCCGCATGTGGAGTCGGCGTTGTTCGACGCCGAGGGAATCGCCGCCGGCCTGTCGAAGGGCAAGGTCGTCGTCGACATGAGCTCGATCTCGCCGATTGCGACGAAGGATTTCGCCAAGCGCATCGAGGCGCTCGGCTGTCGCTATCTCGACGCGCCAGTGTCGGGCGGCGAAGTCGGCGCGAAGAACGCGACGCTGTCGATCATGGTCGGCGGTCCGGAGGACACGTTCGAAGCCGTCAAGCCGCTGTTCGAGCTGATGGGGAAGAACATTACGCGCGTCGGCGGCAACGGCGACGGCCAGACGGCGAAGGTGGCGAATCAGATCATCGTTGCGCTGAACATCGAAGCCGTTGCCGAGGCGTTGCTGTTCGCATCGCGCGCGGGCGCCGATCCGGCGAAGGTGCGACAGGCGCTGATGGGCGGCTTCGCCTCGTCGAAGATCCTCGAAGTGCATGGCGAGCGCATGGTCAAGCGCACGTTCAATCCGGGTTTTCGCATCGAGCTGCACCAGAAGGACCTGAACCTCGCGCTGTCGAGCGCGCGTGCGCTCGGCGTCTCGCTGCCGAACACGGCGACGGCGCAGGAGCTGTTCAACGCTTGTGCGGCGCACGGCGGAAAGGCGTGGGACCACTCCGCGATGGTTCGCGCGCTCGAGATGCTCGCGAACTTCGAAATCGGCCAAAGCGCATAACCGCGGTGTTCGCCGGCGATCAGCGCGCGCTTCTCGTGCGGATGTTCGAGGCTGCGATCGCCTCGGCGCAGCCGTCGCGCTGCGTTCCACCGTTTCTTCCCAACCGCGACGAACTGGGCCGCGGGCGTTTGCTGGCGATCGGCGCCGGCAAAGCGTCGGCGGCGATGGCGCGTGCCGTCGAGCAGCACTGGCCCGGCGAGTTGTCCGGCCTCGTTGTCACCCGCTACGGTTACGGCGTTGCGTGCGATCGCATCGAGATCGTCGAAGCGGCGCATCCGGTTCCCGACGCAGCCGGCGAAGCGGCGGCGCGGCGCATGCTCGAAATCGTGAGCGAGCTGCACGAGGACGATCTCGTGCTCTGTTTGATCTCGGGCGGAGGATCGGCATTGCTGCCGCTGCCGATTTCCGGGCTGACGCTTGCCGACAAGCAGGATGTCAATCGCGCGCTGTTGAAATCCGGCGCGACGATTCGCGAGATGAACTGCGTCCGCCGTCACCTGTCGGCGATCAAGGGCGGACGCCTCGCGGCCGCATGCCATCCTGCGCGGGTGCTGACGCTGCTGATCTCCGACGTTCCGGGCGACGATCCGACCGACATCGCGTCCGGTCCAACGGTCGCCGATCCGACGACGTGTCGCGACGCGCTCGACATCGTGCATCGCCATGCAATCGAAGTTTCCCCTGCGGTTCGGGAAGTGCTCGAAAGCGGCCGAGGCGAGTCGGTCAAGCCGGGCGACAAGCGACTTCGGCGCGCGACGACACGCATCGTGGCGGCGCCGCAGATGGCGCTCGAGGCAGCGGCCGACGTCGCGCGTGACGTGGATTACGTGCCTTACATCCTGGGCGATGCGATCGAAGGCGAAGCGCGCGATGTCGGCACGGTGCTCGCGGGAATCGCGCTTCAGGTCGCCGAGCGGGCACAGCCGGTCGAACCGCCATGCGTCCTGCTCTCGGGCGGCGAAACGACGGTCACGGTGCGTGGCAATGGTCGCGGCGGGCGCAACGTCGAATGCCTGCTGTCGATGGCGATCGCGCTGAACGGCCATGCGCGCGTGCACGCGCTCGCCGGCGACACCGACGGCGTCGACGGTCAGGAAGAGAACGCCGGCGCCGTGATCCGACCGGACACGCTCGAACGCGCATGGAAAGCCGGCGTGAAGCCGCGCGACTGCCTTGCCGACAACGACGGCCATCGATTTTTCGAAACGCTCGGCGATGCGATCGTCACCGGGCCGACGCGAACCAACGTGAACGACTTCCGGGCGATCGTCATCGATGCGCCTGCCCGTTGAGCCCTGAGGAGAGGAGGAGAGGAGATGAAACGATCGATCCGCGACACGGTGTTCTTCGGTCTGATGCTGCTGGCACTCACCGGCAATGCGTTCGCCCAGGCGGACAGGTGGCCGTCGAAACCGATTCGCATTGTCGTCACGTTCTCGCCGGGTGGTTCGAGCGACATCGTCGCCCGTGTGATCTCCGTGCCACTGGCAAAGAGCCTCGGTCAACCGGTCGTCGTCGACAACAAGCCGGGTGCGGGCGGCACGATTGGCGCGAGCGAGGTCGCGCGCGCTGCACCAGACGGCTATACGCTGCTGATGTCGAACACGACGCCGATCTCGCTCTCGCCGTTCATGCTGACGCCGATGCCGTACGACCCGATGAAGAGCTTCCAGCACGTGAGCCTCGTCGCCGTCGTGCCCGACGTGATCATGGTGCATCCGTCGGTGCCGGCGAAGAACATGGCGGAGCTCACGGCGTGGATCAAGGCGCAGCAGAAGCCGGTCAACTACGGCTCAGGCGGCATCGGCTCGATCGGACACATCCTCGGTGAGACGTTCAAGCGCGATGCGAAGCTTGCGATCGAGCACGTCGGATACAAGGGCAGCTCGCCGATGATCAGCGATCTTTTGACCGGCACGCTGTCGTTTTCGTTCGACACGCTGCCGCAGAACGTGCCGCACATCAAGGCCGGGAAGCTGCGGCCGATCGCGGTCACGTCGCGCACGCGCTCGGCGATCGCGCCGGACATTCCGACGGTCATCGAAGCGAACATGCCGTCGCTCGTCGCCGAGAACTTCATCGGCGTGTCGGCGCCCGCGGGCTTGCCCGACGCGATCACGAAGCGGCTGCATGCCGCGATCCAGGAGGCGCTCGACGATCCGACAGTGACGTCGCGCCTGGCCGAGCTCGGCATGACGCCGCGCAAGATGTCGACGACGGACTTCACGTCGTTCGTCAGCGAGCAGATGCGCGGATGGGAGCCGGCAGTCAAGGCGTCCGGGGCGAAGTTGAACTGATCTGGCGATGGAACGAAAGCGGAGATGCTGCCTGTCTCGTGTCGTTTCGTCGCCCGTTACCGTGCCCGCCGAAGGGCCGCCCCAAGGCGGGCACCTGATCTACACCCGATGAAAAACGTGCGCCGGGAACCGTCCGTTATCCCCTGACCCCGCGGCCGCGTTTTTCATCGGACTAAACTCTCGTGTTCCACTCCAACAAGGCAAACGCGATGAATTCGCAGCAGCGTGAGAAGGTCAGATCCGCCAAGGGCTTCATTGCCGCGCTCGACCAGAGCGGCGGCAGCACGCCGAAAGCGCTGGCGTTGTACGGCGTCAGGCCGGAAGCCTATTCAGGCGATCAGCAGATGTTCGATCTGGTCCACGCCATGCGTACCCGCATCATCACGAGCCCGGCGTTCAACG
Source organism: Casimicrobiaceae bacterium (assembly GCA_035536655.1). Classification (GTDB taxonomy): domain Bacteria; phylum Pseudomonadota; class Gammaproteobacteria; order Burkholderiales; family Casimicrobiaceae; genus VBCG01. The sequence goes on along the minus strand of DATLNR010000078.1, from coordinate 1,656 downwards.
GGGATCGCATCCTGGGCGCGATCCTGTTCGAGCAGACGATGGACCGCGAGATCGAGGGACGCGGAACCGCCGATTATCTATGGTCGGAGAAGCAGGTCGTACCTTTCCTCAAGGTCGACAAAGGGCTGGCGGAAGAGACGAATGGCGTGCAGATGATGAAGGCGATGCCTGACCTCGACGCCTTGCTCGCCCGTGCCAAAGCCAAGGGCGTGTTCGGGACCAAGATGCGCTCAGTCGTGAAGCGCGGCGACGCCAAAGGCATCGAAGACGTCGTCGCCCAGCAGTTCGCTATCGGCAAAAAGATCCTGGCGGCCGGCCTGATGCCGATCATCGAGCCAGAGGTCGACATCCACGCGCCGGACAAGGCGGATGCCGAGCGTCTGCTGAAGGCGGCGATCTTGAAGCAGCTCGACGCGCTGGAGTCAGGGCAACAGGTGATGCTGAAGCTCACGATTCCCTCGGTCGACGATTTCTACGCCGATCTCGTCAAGCATCCGAAGGTGCTACGCGTCGTCGCCCTCTCGGGAGGTTACTCCCGCGAGGAAGCGAACAAGCTGCTCGCGCTGAACCGCGGCGTCACCGCGAGCTTCTCGCGGGCGCTGACCGAAGGCCTGACGGCCCAGCAGAGCGAGCAGGAATTCAACCGGGCGTTGAGGACGTCGATCGAGAGCATCTACCAGGCATCGACGACCTGACGGCGACGGCGCCGAGTGCGTGTCTTCGTGCCGCGTTCGTCAGCTGGCCTCGACGTGTCGCTTGCGGCAAATACGGAGCAGCTCGTCCGCATCGGTCTGCCACCAGCGCTCGGAAAAGATCTCGACTTCGTCGAAGCCATCGTAACCGGCTGCCGTCATCCAGCCGCGAATGCGCGCGAGATCGATGACGCCGTCGCCCATCATGCCGCGGTCGTTTAAGAGGTCGACGGTCGGCACCAGCCAGTCGCAGATGTGATAAGCGAGCAGGCGCCGCAGGCGTCCGGCGCGCGCGATCTGCCGCTCGAGCTCGGGATCCCACCAGACGTGATAAACGTCGACGGCGACGCCGAGCGCACGCGGATCGTCGGGTGAAAGCGCTTCGCAGACGTCGAGCGCTTGCGACAACGTGTTGATGCAGGCGCGATCGGCTGCATACATCGGATGCAGCGGCTCGATCGCGAGCGGCATGCCGGCGCTCCGCGAATGCTCGAGCAACGCATGAATGCCGTCGCGCACCATCTCGCGCGCGCCCGCAAGATCGCGCGACGCCGTTGCACCGCCCGCATCCTTCGGCAGGCCGCCGACGACCAGCACCAGACATCGCGCGCCGAGCCCAAGCGCTTCGTCGACGGCGCGCCGGTTGTCGTCGAGCGCGCGCTTGCGTCCCTGCCCGTCGAGCGCCGGAAACATGCCCCCGCGACAGTAGCCGGTCACGACGAGTCCGGCATCGCGAATCCTTCGTGCCGATTCGACGAGTCCGGCCTTCGCGACCTGATCCCGCCACGGCGAGATGCCGTTGATCCGATGTCGCACGCAGCCGTCGATGATCTGCGGCAGCGTCCATTGCGCGCGCAGCGTCGCCGTGTTGATCGACAGTCGTTCAGGATCCGCAGCCGGGGTCATCCCTCGATGCCATACGTTAGAAGCAACGCACGCAAGCGCATCGTTGCAAGCGCTGCAT
>DATLNR010000077.1:0-4903 GCA_035536655.1 Casimicrobiaceae bacterium | reverse complement strand
CTCAGCACCGTGCACGAAACGAGGGACAGCGATCGCCGCAAGCTCGTCTATTGCGCGAATCGGCTGCTCAGGCGCGAGTATCGCCTGCCGTTTCGCTCGACCGCGGAAACCGGCGTGCTTCCCTACTGCAAGCAGACCGTGTATCGCGCGTTTCGGCGCTTCGGCCTTGTCGAAACGCCGAAGCGGCGCGTCTATCTCACCGCGCTTCGACTCGATGCGTCGGCCGAGGAGGGAATGGCGAGCATCGCGGAAGGGCCGGTGCTGACAGAATTCTCGCAGAAGGACTTTCGACTCGAGCGCGACGCGGCGGGAAAGCTCAACGTCGTCGAAGCGTGATCCGCGCGCACTGCCGATGGTTGCTGCTGCTTGCGCTCGGCGAAGTCGCGACTTTGCATGGGCGGGTCATTGAGCCCAGCGCGGTGCCGGCCGCGGTGCTGCGCGTAGGCCCGCAGCACGCGATCACGCGGATCGAGGAAGCGTCGCGTGTCGCAGGCGATGGCACGCTCGTCCTTCTCGAGCCGGGCGATTACGTCGACGACGTCGCGAGTTGGCCGCAGAACAACCTCACCATCCGCGCCCACCGCTGCTGCGCGCGCTTCATCGCGAACGGCCGGAGCGCCGAGGACAAGGCGATCTTCGTCGTCAAGGGAAACGACGTAACGATCGAGAACATCGAGTTCCACGGCGCGCGGGTTCCCGATCGCAACGGCGCCGGCATCCGGCACGAGGGCCCGGGCCTCCTCACCGTCCGCGACTGTCGCTTCACCGGAAACGAGATGGGATTGCTGTCGTCGAACGATCCCAAAGCCCGGATCGTGATCGAGCGATCCGAGTTCGACAACAACCGAATCGCGGACACGCACGCCGGCCACGACGTGGGCCATCAGATCTACATCGGCAGGATCGCGAGCCTGACACTGCGCGAAAGTTACGTGCACCACGGCTACTTCGGTCACCTGGTCAAGTCGAGAGCGCGCGAGAACTTCATCTACAACAACCGACTCACCGACGAGGAAGGCGGGCGGGCGAGCTACGAGCTCGAGTTTCCCGACGGAGGCATCGCGTTCGTCGTCGGCAATGTCATCGCGCAGAGCCGCCGTACCGAGAATTCGACGATCGTGTCGTTCGGCGCCGAGCGCTTCCACTGGCAGCATAACGAGCTCTATCTCGTGAACAACACGCTGGTCGATACGCGACCGCGTTCGCGGCCGACGCTTGCGATCCGTCCCGGCGCCGACGTTGTTTACGTGACGAACAACCTGCTGATCGGTGCCGGCGTGTCGCTGGGAAGGATCGAGGGGCGGCTCGAAGCGAACGCAACCGCGCGCTCATCGGATGTCGCGAACGCGCGCGAATACGACTTTCGACTCAGGTCGTCATCGCCGCAGGTCGGTCGCGCCGCACGTGTGACCGGCCCGAACGCGAAACTCCTCGCGCTCGAGCGCGAGTACGTCCATCCGCGAGGCAGCCGCGACATCGGCGGCGCGGTCACAAATCCCGGTGCGGTGCAGTCGACCGCCCGATGAACGAGCGACTTCAATGCTCCTTCACGGCGAACAGCAGCGTGCTCGGTGTGAGCACGTGTCCCACGAACCGCAGCACGCGCGATCGCTGAAGGCCGCGGCTCACGGCACGTCGAACGGACGACATCGCGCTCGACTCCACCATGTCAAAGCGATCGAGGCAACGCATGCCGCGCGTTTTCAGCCATCGCGCGAGCCCGTACGGTGTAAACCAGTGAACGGCCGGATAAGGCGCGTGCTGCACGAGCTCGGGCCGGCTGGTGACCGCAAGGCGCTCGTAGCGCCGCTTCAGCGCCGGCGGGTACCAGCTGTACATCGGAAGATCGAACTCCTGCTGTCGTGGGCACAGCGCGTTGGTCGTGCTGAGGTAGAGAACCCCTCGAGGTCGCAGCACGCGGACCGCTTCATCGAGGCAGCCTTCCCAGTCGCCAACGTGCTCGAGCAGCTCGGGCAGCAGGCAGACGTCCATCGAAGCGTCCGCGAACGGAAGGCGCGCCGCGCTCGCGACGACAAAGCGGATGTCGCGAGGCTCTCCATCGGTGCGTTTCCTGGCGATCTCGATCAGGTCGACATTGACGTCGACGCCCTGAACCCGGTGGCCGAGTTCCGCCCACATGCGGGCCTGCGTGCCAGCGCCGCACCCGACATCCAGCACATCGAGTGTGCGCCGCGGCGCAAGCTTCAAGACCTTGCTTTGGATCGAAAGGAACCGCTCGCGCGTCGCGTTCGAGAGGCTTTCTCTGGCGTAATAGCCGACGAAGTCGTCGTGAGGCTTGCCTTGCATGGTCGGGGTGATCGGTTACGATCGCATTCTGCGGTTGCGGTCGCCAGACCTCTTTCGCATCGATGCTCGAGCAAATGGGCAGGGGTCGGCCGCCGGCCTGAGGGAGGCGGGACTAGCCGGTGTGTCGAAAAAATTGGCAGTGACCGGAACTGGTTTTGACAAGAGCATGTTTTTAGGGGAATTCCACGTTTGGTACGGAACCTGCTTAAGTCAATGATCGGCGCCTGAAGACAAGGTTGCCATTCGATAGTCGAATGAACCGAAGTACGCTTCGGGTACCTAACACCCGTGATCCCTGATCTAGAACCCCCGCCGGACGCCGACGTCCTGGCTCGTGCCCACCGGCGAAGAGCGCGCCGGCGGTTGCTGACGGGCGGCGCCGCCGTTCCTTTCGTCTGGTCGGTGACAACCCGCCCCGCGCAGGCCGTGGCGTCGACATTGTGCCAGACGGGATCGAAGATGGGGTCGCTGCACGCGAGCGCGCCCAACAAGATCGTGCAGACCTGCACAGGTCGATCGCCCGCTTACTGGGCGCAGCCCGCAAGCTTCGACAAATGGCCGCACCCCTACTACCCGACGACGAGCAACAATAGCGGGATCGTCGCATCCGGCTTCCATGCGATCGGCTGTATGGGCGGTCAGTTCGGCGCGAAGACGATGCTCGACGTGTTGCAGCTGAACGGACAGGGCAGCTTCGCGGATCTCGGCGCCCACATCACCGCGGCAATCCTCAATGCGGCCGCCGGAATGACGCCGGTGCTCAATGTTTCGCAGGTTCAAGCGATGTGGAACGATTGCGCCGGCCGCGGCTACTTCGAACCGATTGCCGGGGTCCGCTGGGGTCCCCAGAACATCGTCGCTTACATTCGGACGACGATGCCCGGTTGACTGCCCTCGCGCGCGCTCTGATACGCTCCTATAGCGATGGAGCGTTCGATCGGAGACCGCCGTTGGCAGCTCGCTCGCGACGCCATCGTCTGGCGGGAATGGGACGGCGAGGCAATCGTCTATGACGAGCGAAGCGGCGCAACCCATCGGCTGGGCGCCGGTCCGACGCTTCTATTCAAGGCACTTGCCGCTGCGCCGACATCGCTGTCGATGCGCATGCTGCTCGACGTCGTTTCTTCGGCGTTGACGGTGACCGACGAGGCCCGCGTCGGTCTCGTCGAAGTGGCGATCCAATCGCTCGAGGACAGCGGACTTGTCGTCGTAGCCGAGCCACTTGATCGTTGACGATTTGTCCGATGCCGAGCTCGGCCGGCGGCTGGCCCGAGCCGGCCTCCGGTTGCGAACCGGCCCCGTCGTCTATGTGATTCACACGACGATTCCCGCCGTCGTGGCGGGAATCCGGCTGCACTACGCGTGGCATCCGATCGAGCCGGACGATGTGTTCGGCGACTTTCACGTCGAGGTGACGCGCGGATTCGGGCTGCGTCGCTTCGTGCGTCGGCAGGCCCACTTCTGGTTCGAGGGCGAGCGATCGTTCGAGCCACTTTCGTTCGCGCAGGCGTTTCCCATGCTCGAGTGGGGTCTGAACTGGTGCGTCACCAGCCATTGCCATCAATACCTCATGGTCCACGCCGCCGTCCTCGCGCGTGAGGGCAGGGCCGTCGTGCTGCCGGCGCCACCCGGCTCTGGGAAGAGCACTTTGTGCGCTGCGCTGATGCTGGCCGGCTGGCGTCTCTTGTCCGACGAGCTGGCGCTGATCGATCCGGTTAGCGGGACGCTCGCGCCGCTGCCCCGCCCCGTGAGCCTCAAGAATGCGTCGATCGATGTCATTCGGTGCTATTCGACGGCAGCCGTTCTCGGACCTCTCGTCCGCGACACGCGCAAGGGGACGGTCGCTCACCTGAAGCCTACGGCGATGAGCGTTGCGGCAGCCGACACGCCGGCACAACCCGCCTGGCTCGTGTTTCCGCGCTTTCAGCAAGACGCGCCAGCCCGGATCGGCGAACTGCCTCGCGCGGAGGCGTTCATGCGGCTCGTCGACAACGCATTCAACTACGACGTGCTCGGTAGGTCTGCTTTTCTCGCCGCCGCTGAGCTGGTCGACGCCTGCCGCGCGTACGACTTCAGCTACAGCTCGCTTGACGACGCTATATCGGCGTTCGATTCGCTTTGATCGGCGCTGTGCGATGAACACCGGACGGATCGATCGGTTGGCCACCGCTTTTCGCGATCCTTCGCAACTATTGGCGCGAAGCGCCTCCGAGTGGGAAGTGCTGATCGCGCAGGCGCGAAGCGCCAAGCTGCTAGCGACGCTCGCCGCACGCATCGAGCGACGCGATCTGATGGACGGCGTCCCCCGGCGTCCGGCCGAACATCTCCGCAACGCGCAATTGGTGGCGAGGGCGCAGGCGGCGACCAACGCGCGGGAGATCGAGCACCTGCGTCATGCATTGGCGGATGCGGCGCGTGAAATCGTGCTGTTGAAGGGCGCTGCTTACCTTGCCGCGCGGCTGCCCGCGGCCGATGGCCGCGTGTTCGGCGACATCGACATTCTCGTGCCGCGCGCTTCGCTGCGCGACGTCGAGGCGGCGCTGATGCTGGCGGGTTGGGCGACGACGCATCACAACAGCTACGACCAGCGCTATTA
>DATLNR010000076.1:0-38542 GCA_035536655.1 Casimicrobiaceae bacterium | reverse complement strand
CGGAGCTCATCAACGACCCGGCCGCGTTCGCCAAGTTCCAGCAGGCGCAGGGCGAGCTGTCGAGCGCGCTGTCGAGACTGCTCGTCGTCGTCGAGCAGTATCCGAACCTGAAGTCGGATGCGCTGTTCCGCGATCTGCAGTCGCAGCTCGAAGGAACCGAGAACCGCATCACGGTTTCACGCAATCGCTACATCAAGACGGTTCAGGACTACAACACGACGGTCCGCCGGTTCCCGACGAACCTGACGGCGATGGTGTTCGGCCATGACGTGAAGCCGAACTTCACCGTGGCGAACGAAGCCGCGGTGTCGAAGCCGCCGACCGTCGATTTCGGACGCGCGCCTGCGCCGGGCGCGGCGCCCCCTCCTGCGCCCGCGCCCTCGGTGCCCGCCGTTCCGCCGCCGCCCGAGAAGAAGGCGGACGCCGGCGACGCGGTCGCGGACCTGTTGAAGAAGGGTTACTAGAACGCGTCGCGCGTTCGCCGCGCGCCCGTTCCCCGGAAAGCCGGTTGCGTCGGCGACCGGCTTCTTCACGACATTTCGACGATGCTCGCTCGATCGACGTCGCTCGCGCTGATGATGCGGATCGCGGCGCTGGGCGCGATGCTCGCGCTGGCGGTTGTCGCATGGGCGCAGGCCGGCGCATGGGACAGCGGCTCGGGCCAACTTGCGCCAATTCCCCCGCTGCAGGCGCGCATCACCGATCAGACGGGAACGCTCGCTGACGCGGAGCGGCAGGCGCTCGAGCAGAAGATCGCAGCATGGGAAAGCGCAACGGGTAACCAGCTCGCGATCCTGTTGGTCCCATCGACGCAGCCCGAGCCGATCGAGGCGTATGCGATCCGCGTCGCCGAAGCGTGGAAGATCGGACGCAAGGGCCAGGATAACGGCGTGGTGCTTGTCGTCGCCAAGAACGATCGCAGGATCCGCATCGAGGTCGGCTACGGTTTCGAAGGCATGCTCACCGATGCGACATCCCGGCGGATCATCGACGAGAGCATCTCGCCCGCGTTTCGGCAGAACCAGTTCGCTGGGGGCCTGAACGCAGGCGTCGATCGCATCATTGACGTCATTGCGAAAGGCGAGCCGCTGCCAGCTCAGAAATCGCGAACCGCTTCACGCGGTCGTGTCGGCTTCAGCTTCGACACGTTGCTGATCTTGCTTTTCGTCGTCCTGCCGATCGCCGGCGGCGTTCTGCGCCGATTGTTCGGCAAGGTGGGCGGCTCGACGGTCGGCGCGGGCGCCGTCGGCGTGGGGGCCTGGTGGCTCGCCGGCTCGATCCTCATCGGCGTGACCGCGGCGATGATCGCGTGGTTCGTGCTTCTGCTCTTCGGCATGGGTGGCAGCGGTCTTGCGCGAAGCGGTCGGCGAGGCTCGTCGGGCGGCGGGCCGTGGATCGGCGGCGGTGGAGGAGGGTGGTCCGGCGGCGGAGGCGGATTCTCGGGCGGCGGCGGCAGCTTTGGCGGCGGCGGCGCGTCGGGCGGTTGGTAGCGACGAGGAGCGAAGCATCATGCCGTGGCAACGCCCGAACCGTTTCTGGCGACATGTCTTCACCGACGAGCGCGACCTGCGCCGCGCGTTCACGAACGACGCGATGGATCGCATCGAGCGCGCGATCCAGAACGGCGAAACGCAGCATCGCGGCCAGGTCGCCGTCGCGATCGAATCTGCGCTCCCGTTGTTGCGCGTGCTTCGCAAGCTTTCGCCGCGGGAACGCGCGATCGAAGTGTTCGGCCAGCTACGCGTCTGGGACACCGAGGAGAACAACGGTGTCCTCGTCTACCTGTTGCTTGCCGACCACGATGTCGAGATCGTCGCCGACCGCGGCATCGATCGCAAAGTCGGCGACGCGCGATGGCAGGCGATCTGCACACACATGGAGCAGGCGTTTCGCGACGGCCGCTTCGTCGAAGGCTTGGAGCTTGGCGTTCGTGAGATTTCGGCGGCGCTCGCCGAGCACTTTCCCGGCGGAGGTGGGGACGTGAACGAGATCGGCGATCGGGTCGTCGTGCTATGAAATCCACGCCGTCAATGTTTCTCCACGCCGATCAGATGCAACGAATCCCCGCGCGCCTGGTTCGCCCGATGGCGCATCAGCACGCATAGCATCGAGCCGCTGACGAAGAGCCCGAAGATCAGTATCACCACCTTGATCGGCAAGTCCCCGCGGATCATTGCCGCATAGCCCGCAAGCATCGCCAGGATCGACAGGTTCTCGTTGAAGTTCTGCACGGCGATCGAATGCCCGGCGCCCATCAGGATGTGCCCGCGGTGCTGCAGCAGCGCGTTCATCGGCACGACGAAGAAACCGGCCAGCGCGCCGACGATCATCAGGATCGCGCAGGCGATGAGGATGTAGTAGGGCACGACGAAGGTGCGTGACGAAAGCGCGATCTCGATCGACCCCTGCGGACCGATCGAGCGGTCGTAGAGCGCGAGCACCATGACGATGACGCCCATCGCGACGCCGACCGGAAGGATCGACGGCGATTGACGCAGCGTCACTTTCGTCGCCGCGACCACGGCGCCGACGGCGATGCCGATCGCAACGACCGCTTGCAGGATTGCGGCCTGGGACAGGTTCATGCCGAGGCCGACCTCCGCCCATTTGAGCACGATGAATTGCAACGTCGCGCCGGCGCCCCAGAACAGCGTCGTCGTCGCGAGCGAGATCTGCCCGAGCTTGTCGCGCCACAACAGGTTCACGCAATGGCTGAACTCGCGGATCAGGTAGGCGACGTTCCGGCTTGGAATGCGATGATCGACGCCAGTGTCGGGAATGTAGAGGTTGAACACCGCAGCGATGACGTAGAACGTCATGATGACGGCGATCGCCGCTTCCGGCGCGCTGTCGACGAACGTGTCGACGACGGGAAAGTCGATCGCCAGCAGGCTCGCGGAAACCGTGCCGGAAACGAGCAGGCCGCCGAGAACGGTGCCGAGAATGATCGAGCCGACGGTCGTGCCTTCGATCCATCCGTTCGCAGCGACCAGTTGTTCCGCCGGAAGGAGCTCGGTCAGGATGCCGTACTTCGCAGGCGAGTAAGCGGCTGCGCCGAAGCCGACGATCGCATAGGCGAAAAGCACGGTGATGAACGCCGGCACGCCCGGAAGCGTCAGGAACGCGTACAGCAGCATGACGATGCAGCCGACGACCTTGATCATGTTCGTGATGAACATGACGCGGCCCTTCGGCATCGAGTCGGCGAACGCGCCGACCCAGGCGGCGAGCAGCACGTATGACACGACGAACACGAACTTCAGCATCGGCACCATCCACGCAGGGCCGGAAAGCTGAAGAAGAAGCGCGATCGCCGCGACCAGCAGCGCGTTGTCGGCGAGCGAGCTGAAGAACTGCGCCGCCATGATGGTGTAGAAGCCCGGCTTCATTCGACCCGATTCACTGAGTGAGGCCTTGACCAGGTCGTTTGCGACACGGCTTCAATGGCGTGTTTTGCTATGATCGTCCCGGCAGCGCGAGGCCGGCGCTTTATACCATGAACGCACCGGCCGTTGGACGCAGTTGCCCGTCGTGCGTTCCCTGCGATGCCCCGACCCCTCGTCGCGCAGATCAACCTCAACGCGCTCGCTTCGAATCTCGCCGTTGCGAAGGCGAAGGCGCCGCGGGCCCAGCTGCTGGCCGTCGTCAAGGCGAACGCGTACGGCCATGGCCTCGTGCGCGTGCTGCCTGCGCTCGAGGAGGCCGATGGACTGGCGCTCGTGGAGCTCGACGCCGCCGTTGCGCTGCGCGACGCGCACTATTCGCGTCGCATCCTGCTGCTCGAAGGCTTCTTCGAAGCCGCGGAGTTGGACGAGATCGCGCGCCGGCGTCTTGCGATCGTTGTGCACGACACGTCGCAGGTCGACATCCTCGAGCGAGCCGTGCTGTCCCGGCCGCTCGAAGTGTTCGTCAAGGTCAACACCGGCATGAACCGGCTCGGGCTCGCGCCCGAGACGATCGCGACGGTCTGCGAGCGGCTCGCGAATGCACCGGCGGTCGCAGCGCTCCGTCTGATGACGCATCTCGCCCGCGCCGACGAGGACGACGGGATCGCCGAAGCGATGGCGGTGTTCGAGCGCGCGTGCGGGAACCTTCCCTACGCGCGGTCGCTTTGCAACTCTGCGGGCGTGTTCCGCTTTGGCGAGGTCGGCGGCGACATCGTGCGGCCCGGCATCATGCTTTACGGCGCCACGCCGTTTCCGTACGACTCGGCTGCGATGCTTGGACTGACGCCGGTCATGACGTTGCGCTCGCAGATCATCGCCACGCGCACGCTGTCAGCGAATGAAAGCGTCGGTTACGGCGGGATGTACACCGCATCACGCGCGCATCGAATCGGCGTCGTCGCAGGCGGTTACGCGGATGGCTATCCGCGGCACGCGCCGAACGGAACCCCCGTCCTCGTCTGCGGCAAGAAGGTGCGGATCGCCGGTCGCGTGTCGATGGACATGATTACCGTCGACCTCACCGACGTGCCGGACGCGCGCGTCGGCAGTCCGGTCGTGCTTTGGGGCGAAGGACTGCCGGTCGACGATGTCGCGCAGGCCGCATCGACGGTCGGCTACGAGCTGCTGTGCGGTTTGACGCCGCGCGTGCGCGTCGTGACCACGCACGTCGGGCGCATCGATCTGGTGCTGTGAAGCGAATCTTGCCGATCGAAACGGAGCCATGCAGGACGATCTGACGCTCGTCGTCACCGGCGCGGCCGGCTTCATCGGCGCGAACCTGGTCAAGGCGCTCAATCAGCGCGGGCAGACGCGCATCCTCGCGGTCGACGACCTTTCCGCTGGCGACAAGTTTCTGAACCTGGTCGATTGCGAAATTGTCGACTATCTCGACAAGGACGAGTTCCTCGCGCGATTGGCCGACGGCGCGCTTGACGACGAGATCGGCGCGATCCTGCATCAGGGCGCGTGCTCCGACACGATGGAGCGCGACGGCCGGATGATGATGCGCAACAACTTTCGTTACTCGGTAGCGCTGCTCGAGCATTGCCAGGACAACGACATCCCGTTCGTCTACGCGTCGTCGGCATCGGTCTACGGCGGCGGCAACGTGTTTCGCGAGGAGCGGGCGCACGAGTCGCCGCTCAATGTCTACGCGTACTCGAAGTTCCTGTTCGACCAGTATGTGCGGCGCATCCTCGCGGATCGCACGGCGCCAATCGTCGGGCTTCGCTACTTCAACGTCTACGGTCCGCGCGAGAAGCACAAGGGCCGCATGGCGTCGGTCGCGCTGCATTTCTACGAGCAGTACCGGTCGCAACGTCGCGTCAAGCTGTTCGAAGGCTCCGGCGGCTATGCGAACGGCGATCAGCGGCGCGACTTCGTTCACGTCGACGATGTGGTCGCGGCGAACCTGTGGTTCCTCGATCGGCCGGAAGCGTCGGGCATCTTCAACATCGGCACCGGCGAGGCGCGAAGCTTCAACGCGATGGCGGCCGCCGTGATCAACGCGGTCGACAGGCGCAGCGGTTCGTCTGCGCTTACCGCCGAGGACTACGCGCGCATGGGATCGATCGAGTACATCCCGATGCCCGAGGCCCTTGCCGGCAAGTATCAAAGCTTCACGGAGGCGGACCTGACCGCGCTCCGTGGCGCCGGCTATTCGGCGCCCTTTACAAGCGTCGAAGAGGGCGCCGCCCGTTACGTCGAACGGCTGATGGCGCAAAGCTGACGTGCTGCCTTAGCGTTCTCCTGCCGGCGGTTCGAAAGCCGGATTGCCACCAACGGAGAATGCCATGAAGCGAATCATGATCGCGCTCGTCGCGATGCTCTTTTCCGGTGCGACGCTGGCCGCGCTCAATCTCAACACGGCGACGAAGGACGAGCTCGTCGCGCTGCCGGGCATCGGGCCGGCGAAGGCGCAGGCGATCGTCGACTACCGCACGCAGAACGGACCGTTCAAGAGCGTCGACGAGATCCGCAAGGTAAAGGGCATCGGCGAGAAGCTGTTTCTGCAGATCAAGCCGGAGCTCGCCGTCGGAGCGACATCGCGAAGCACGCTGGCGCAGGCGCCGGTGAAGGGCGACGCGAAGGCCGACACAAAGGCCGACACAAAGGCTCCCACGCGCGGCAATGGCGGGGCCATCGTCAAGGACGAGAAGGCGCGGAAGTGACGCCGCCGCCACCGTCGAGCTTGGCGTGACACGTCGTCGAAGTTGCACTCTGCCGTCGCTTACAATGCGATCGTCGCTCGCGTCGATTCCCAATCGTCGTGCGCGCGCCCACGATGCCTTCGAACTATCCGACGCTTGCCGACACGGTCGGCGACACACCGCTCGTGCGCCTGCAGCGTTTGCCCGGCGACACGGGCAACGTCGTGCTCGGCAAGATGGAGGGCAACAATCCGGCCGGCTCGGTCAAGGATCGTCCCGCGTTGTCGATGATCGTCGAGGCGGAGAAGCGCGGCGAGATTCGCACGGGCGACACGCTGATCGAGCCCACCTCGGGGAATACCGGCATCGCGCTCGCGATGGTGGCGGCGATGCGGGGCTATCGTCTGATCCTGGTGATGCCCGAGAACCTGTCGGTCGAGCGGCGCGTGTCGATGACGGCGTACGGCGCGCAGCTGATCCTCACGTCGAAGGAGGGCGGCATGGAAGGCGCGCGCGATCTCGCCGAGTCGATGGTGCGCGAAGGCAAGGGGCGCATGCTCGACCAGTTCGCGAATCCCGACAATCCGCTGTCGCATTACCTCGGCACCGGCCGCGAGCTGTGGCGGCAGACCGAGGGGCGCATCACGCACTTCGTTTCGGCGATGGGCACGACCGGCACGATCATGGGCGTGTCGCGCTATTTGAAGGAGCGCAATCCGGCGATCCGGATCATTGGCGCGCAACCCGCGGAGGGCGCGTCGATCCCGGGGATTCGCAAGTGGCCGCAGGCGTACCTGCCGAAGATTTTCGATGCGTCGCGCGTCGACCGGATCGAATCGGTGACGCAGCGAGACGCCGAAACGATGACCCGCCGGCTTGCGGAGGAGGAAGGCATCTTCTGCGGCATTTCCACCGGTGGTGCGTGCGAAATTGCGCTTCGCGTTTCCCGCGAGGTACAGAACGCGACGATCGTCTTCGTCGTCTGCGATCGCGGCGATCGTTATCTGTCGACGGGTGTCTTTGCATCCTAAGCGCGCACTGCGCGAGCGCCGGCCCGGCGAGGCGAACGCGTGACGCCGGTCCTGGCCTTCGACATCGAGACCGTTCCGGACCTTGCCGGAATAAGGCGCGTTCACGACACGGCGGCCGGCATGTCCGACGAAGAATTGTCGGCCTGGTACGGCCAGCTTCGCCGTGCCGCGACCGGCAACGAGTTCGCGCCGCATGCGCTGCAGAAAGTTGTCGCCATCGGCTGCGCGCTTCGCGAGGCGAACCGGTTCCGCATCGGATCGGTCGGCGATGTCGACGATCCGGAGCCGGTGCTGATCCGCCGCTTCTTCGAGATCCTCGATCGCTGCACGCCGCAGCTCGTCTCATGGAACGGCGGCGGCTTCGACCTGCCGGTGCTGCACTACCGCGCGATGATCCACGGCGTGACGGCCGCGCGCTACTGGGACTGGGGCGACGAGGACAAGGATTTCAAGTTCAACAATTACCTTGGCCGCTATCACACGCGCCACATCGATCTGATGGAGGTGCTGGCGCAGTACCAGCCGCGGCTCTATGCGGGGCTCGACGCGATAGCGAAGCTGTGCGGCTTCCCCGGCAAAGTCGGCATGGACGGAAGCGAGGTCGCGGCGGCGATCGCCCAAGGACGACTCGCCGACGTGCGCAACTATTGCGAGACCGACGTCCTCAACACGTTCCTGCTTTATCAACGCTTCCGCTTGATGCGCGGCGAAATCGATGCCGGCGGTTATGCGGCCGAGGTGTCGCTCGCGCGCGAGCGGATCGCGGCGTCGGATTCGCCGCACTGGAAGGCGTATCTCGCCCGCTGGGATGCTGCGGGAAGCAGCGCATAAGAATGCGCTCTACGCCAGCGCGGCGAGATGAGCTCGCGCGGTCTCGCCGAGCCGTGACGCTCGCGTTGATCACCAACGGCGGATGCACGCGGTTGGCGGCCGGCGGCTCCGCGACAATGAGGGAGGGCGGCGGGCTCTGACGCGCGGCCATCAACGCGTGTCGCGCAGCTCGCGAATGATGTCGACCGAGCTCGGCAGATCGCGTCGGGGCTGGGGCGTCCGACGGAGGAGGTCGGCGGCACGTCTTCGATTCGCTTCGTGCCCTTGCGCACGATCGGATGTCCACGTCGGTCGAGCCCGACGATCGTGCCGGACGTCGAAGCGTGCGGCTCCCGCTCTGCGGTCGTGCGTTGGCCGCCGCCTCGATGATCGCAAGCAGCTCGGCTTGGAGCGAACGATGGTTGCGCTGCGCGCGCTCACGAAGCCGCGCTGCCAAATCGTCGGGAACGGCCTTGATCGACAACGTCACCGTCACGAGTGGCTCCACAATGGAAAGATGGTTCCCTTCTGGCGCCATTTCGGGCGGAATTTCAATCCCGGTTGGGGCCTCGTGTCACCTCGACAGACACCACGCCGGCGCATGCAGCCAGCAGGCCGAACCTTCGTCGTGTGGATCCGTTCGAAGCCGCGAGACCGTTTCCGCATCTCCACGCGCGAGGCTCGCACGCAGGGCACCAGCGCTGCGTTCATCACGAGCGCCGGCGCAGTGAAAAATTCCCACCGTCGAGATGAAGTGCGCGTCGATCCCATCCGGCTGGCGCGTCAGTTTCAGCAATCGCCCGACACCGAGGCCCGGCGGTAGCGACGGTTCGTCGACGGTGAGCGGCAACAGCAGGCGGCCACGAATGGCAAGGCCGTGTGCCCAACCATCGTCGATCTTCGTTACGCCAGCATTGAAGAACACGGCATCGGCCGAATCGAAATCGAGATCGCTCCCGTTCGCGTGCAGCACGCGAACCCTCGAGTACATGGATAGATTCCGGCTGGCGCGGCGCGCAAGCTCGGCATCGATCTCGACCGCAGTGACCGCGCCGCCCGGACCGACGACTTCGGCAGCCAGCGCCGTGTAGTAGCCGGTTCCGCAGCCGACATGAACGAATCGATTGCCAGCCTCGAGCTCGAGCGCATCGAGGCATCGCGTCAAGAACGTGGGTTCGCCGTTGTTGAGATTGCGCGAGGCGTCGAGCGCGATGACGGCATCGACATACACGTGCGCAGGATCGTCGTCTGGCGTGCGTTCGTAGGTCGAGACCTGTCCGTCGAAGCGTCCGATTTGCCACGGACCGGGACCTACGAACGCCTCGCGCGGAACGCGGGCGAGCGCCGCACGCAGCGCGGTCGATCGGAGCTTGCCAGAAGCGGCGACCGTCTCTGCATAGCGAGCCCGCAAGGCCGCGAGCGCTTTCGACGACACGGTGGGATGCGAGCGAATCAGCCGGCGGACTCGCACGCGCGCGCCGCGCTCAATCCACCTTCACGTTCGCGTCGTTCACGACGTTGCGCCACTTGGTGAGATCGCCCTTCACGATCGCGGCGAATGCTGCAGGCGAGTTGCCAACCGGTTCGCCGCCGAGTGTCGCGATCGCCTCGCGAATATCGGGCCGTTGCACGACCTTGGCTGTCTCGTCGGCGAGCCGCTGCACGATCTCGCGCGGCGTTCCGGTCGGCGCGAAGATGCCGAACCACGCCACGGTTTCGAAACCCGGCAAGCCGGATTCGGCGACCGTCGGGATATCCGGCACCAGCGTCGAACGTTGCGCTGTCGTGACGGCAAGCGCCTTGACGCGACCGGCCTTGATGTGGCCCATCGCCGGCGGCAGATTGCCCATGAACATCGCGACCTGGCCGGCGATCAGGTCGGTCAGCGCCGGCGTCGCCCCTTTGTACGGGACGTGCAGCACGTCGACGCCCGCCATCGACTTGAACAATTCCGCGGAAAGGTGCGCCGAGCTGCCGTTGCCGCCCGAGCCATAGCTGTACTTGCCGGGATTCGCCTTGTACAACGCGATCAGCTCGCGGACCGACGTGACCGGCAACGACGCATTGACGACCAGCACGTTCGGCGCCCGCATGACCTGCGTGACCGCGACGAAGTCGCGCTCGATGTCGTAAGGCAAGTCCTTGTACAGCGCACTGTTGATCGCATGCGAGCCCGCGTTGCCCATGATGAACGTGTAGCCGTCGGGCGTGGCCTTCGCAGCGAGCTCGGTCCCGAGCCGGCCGCCGGCGCCCGGTCGGTTGTCGACGACGACCTGCTGCCCGAGCACTTCGGAAAGCTTCGCACCGACGGCGCGCGCCATCAGGTCGGAGCCATCGCCCGGCGGGCTCGGCACGATCAGGCGCAGCGGCTTCGATGGCCAGCCTTGGGCGGCAACAGGAATGGCGCTGACCGCTGCGAAGACCGCGGCGAGCAAACGCAGCACGAGCGTTACGGCGGGATTGCGCATCATCGACAAGGTCCCAAAAGTCGCGAGCTTGCCGCTGCGAGCGGCTTGCGTCAACGACGGCCGCGACGCCTCACGCGTCGATGAAATTCACCGGCGTGAAGCGGCCTCGCAACGCCGCGCGCGAATCGATGCCCCACCAGCGTTCGAGCACCGTCGCGTAGACCGCACGAAAGTCGAGCGCGTGCGCGACGTTGCCGCCGCCGTCCAGCCGCGCGAGGTCCGCGGCGTTGCCAAAAAAACCGCCGCGCACGCGGCCGCCGAGCGCGAAATGCACGCTGGCCGTACCGTGATCGGTGCCCGCGTTCAGGTTTTCTCTTGGACGCCGTCCGAACTCTGCATAAGTGAGCACGAGGGCATCGTCGAATCGGCCGATCTCCGTGAGCGCCGCTTCGAGCGCGACGATTGCGTTCGCAAGCTCCCCCAGCAAACGGGCATGCGTCGCCGGCTGGTTGGCGTGTGTGTCGAAGCCGTCCAGCGTCAACCGCACGACCGCCGCGCCGATCGGACTCGCGATCACCTGACAGGCCGTGCGAACCGCGGCGCCGAACGGGCCGCTCGGAAACGATGTCGTGAACGCGTGATCATCGATCAGCTTCGCCGCTGCGGCGACGATGTCGGCCTCGACCTTGCCGATGTGCGCCAACGCGCGGTTGCCGCGCTCCGCGGGCATCTGCGCGAGTCTTGCCCTTCTGCGGAACGAACCGGTGTCGGCGAGGGCGATCGCTCGCGATTCGCGTCCGGCCAACGGACCGATCTCGTTGCTGCCGATGATGACCCCGTCCGCGGCCGATCCGGCGCGCTCGCGCCCATTTGCGAACGCGCGGGCGAGCCATCCATCGGCGAGCGTTTCGTCGCTTGCGCTTGCCGTATCCCAGATCTCGATCGAACGGAAATGCGAGAGATTCGGCGCGGGATAGCCGACCGATTGCAGCACCGCGAGTCGATTTGCCTGCCACAGCGGCAACAGCGGCGCGAGCGATGGATGCAGACCGGCTTGATCGGAGAGTCGCACGACGTTGTCGCGCGCGATGGCGATCCGCGGACGCAAGGCGTAGTACGCGTCGTCGGCGAACGGCACGAGCGTGTTCAGTCCGTCGTTCCCGCCCTTGAGCTCGATCAACACGAGGATGCGTCGCCGATTCGCGCCTTCGGGCTGCGCTGCGAAAGCCACACTCGCCGAGCCGATGCCCACGGCGGCGCAAAGCGACAGCGACTGCGCGAGAAAACGACGACGCGGCAGGGCGATCATCGATCGATCCTTCACTTGAGCTGGAACGTGTTGTCGAGCAGCACCATGCGCAGCGTCGCTAATCCATCCACGGGCAGCGAGTCGCTTTCGATCGGCAGCAACAGCAACCGCGCATGCTGATGCCGATTCGCAGCGTCCTGGCCCGGCAACGACGCCATCCACGCACGCTCATCGAAGCGCAGGCTGCGAAAGCCTTGTTCCTGCGCACGGCCGAAGCGCCGGCCGCGTTCGCGCTCGTCATCGGGCGCAGTGAGCGCCGCCGCGTTCATCGGCTCGTCGTTCGTCATCATCGCCGTCATCCCCACCGGGGGTATCGCATCCACGCGCGCAAGCCGCTCGAGGAACTGCTTGCGGGCGAGGAGGGAGCTCGCGTTGATCCACGCCTCGTGGCCTGGCCAGCCCTTGACGTTCGGCGGCGAGAACAGGTTCTGCCCCATCGCCGAAGCGGCGATGGCGAACGGCGTCCCGTCATCGACGCGGATGTCGAGCTGGCGCAGCGTCCCGACGACGAGCTCGACCGGGCTCTTGATCAGTACGCCGCGGTTTGCCGCCGCGTAGAACGCATCGCTCGTCAGGAGCTCGCGCAGCGCGGCCTTGATCGAGTAATCGGCGCGGCGAAACACGTTCGCGACGCGCCCGACTTCGCGCGTATCGGGATCGGGCGACACGAACTCTCGCCACAGCTTCCCGACGATGTGCTCGGCGGTTTCGGGGCGCGCCAGCAGCAGGTCGAGGACCGCGTCACCATCGTGCCGCCCTTTGATCGACAGTACCGTCTTCTCGTCGCGGTCATGCAGCAGCGGCCGAAAGCGGAAGCGCGCCGTGTCGCGATCGATCGACCAGCCGGTGAACGCGCGTGCCACTTCGCGCACGTCCTCCTCGCTGTAGCGTCCCTCGCCGAGCGTGAACAGTTCCATGAGCTCGCGCGCGAAGTTCTCGTTCGGCGACCCACGGCGGTTCTGCGCGGCATCGAGATAGATCAGCATCGCGGGCTCACGCGTGGCCGCTTTCAACAGCGCGCGGAAATCGCCAAGCGCGTGCTCGCGAAACGTCGCGTTCTGCCGATACATGAGCCGCGCGAAGCGCACCTTCTGTTGGCTCGACACGAAGTGGTTGTGCCAGACCAGCGTCATCCGCTCGGTCAGTGGCGAATCGGTCACGAGCATCTCGCGCATCCACCAGCCGCGCAGCTCGAGACCGTCGCGTGCCTGCTGGCGGCGGAACGCGCGTCGCTCGTCTTCGGTTGCGTCGGCGCCGGGCAGTCGCAACGGCTCGTCGACGAGCAAGGTTGCGGGTGGCGGTGTCGAGGGCTCGGTGCGCGCTTGCTGCAGCAGCCGATCCACTGCTTGCGTGCGGGTCAGTTTTGCGTAGCGTTGAACCTCTTCGGCGGTCGCTCCGAATCCCGTGCGGTTCAACAGGTGTCGAGCGTCGCGCTCGCCGAGCGGCTGTGCGACGCTGGTCGATGCAAACAAAAAAGCCGTGCAGGCGATCGCCTGTACGGCTCGTGAAGCACGACGTATCGTGGTTGCGCTCAAGCGTCAGTAACGACGGTTGTTGTCGTCACGCGCTTCGAAGCGGAGCCGCTGGCTCAGCCGATCGAGGTCGCGATGCAGGTCAGCCTGCTCGCGTGGGCCCAGCCGCCCGTCAGCTTCGTAGGCGCGCTCCTTGTCTTCGATTGCAGCGAGCTCGCGTCCAAGCGAGCGTGCTTCGCGCCGCGACAAATGGCCGTTGTCGAAACCCCAGCGGATGCGCGTATTGATGCGCGCCTGCCGTTCGTCGACGGTCAGCCGATGGCCGTAGCCGCGGCCGTAGCCACGGCGAAAGTCGTCGTCATCGTTCACGGCGATCGACGAAGCGCGCGTGCCGTTGTCGTAGATATGGACGGCGAAGCGGTCCGCAGCGGCAGCGCCCGAGAACAGGACGCCGGCAGCAGCCAGTGCGATCAGTGATTTCTTCATGACATCGATTCCTTTGCAGTTATCCGGCGTTCGATCGCCGTACGCTGCAAGGAACGCCCGATTCTGCGCCGGTGTTGACGAAGAAAATACCGGATTTGTAACCGCCGGTAACCCCGAACGGCTGTGCGCTACAGCCAAGCGAGCCGCGCGCCAGCTCGACGACGTGCCCGCCCAGGCCGATGCGTCGATCCGCGGTCACTTCGAGGGCGAGCTCGCAGCGCCGGCCGACCGCCTCGCTGTTCACCGGTCGGCGATCAGCTCGCGCGCAGTGGCGCGAAACGCATCGGGAGTAATCGACGCCGGCACGACTTTGCGAGCATGCGCAAGGTTCGGAAAGTTGCGGTCGATCGCACGCAGGTAAGTCGGGTCGTAGTGCTCGGTCAACAGCGCCTCGACCAGCCGATCGTGCGCGCCATCGACGGCGAGCGCGTGCCAGCGATCGATCGTCGCCTTGCCGACGAGCGGCAGCAGCGGCGCCAGTCGCTTGCGCAGAAGGTCCGGGTCGCGCACGAAATGCGCGTATTCCTGCTGCAACAGCCCGACGCGCAGCGCAAGCGGCAGGTCGACGCTGACGCAATGCGCACCGCGCATTGCTTGAAGCAGCGCCGCAGGCACTTGCAGCCGGCCGATCTTGCGGCTCTCCGATTCGACGTAGACCGGACGCGACACGTCGAAGCGGCGCAACGCGTCGAGCACCAGGCTGTCGAAGCGCTTCTGCGACGGCTGCGGCGCATCCGGCAGATCGCCCAACAACGAACCGCGGTGCGCGGCCAGCCGCTCGAGATCGAGCACCTGCGCACCTTCGGCCGCCAATGCGGCGAGGAGCCGACTTTTGCCGGACCCCGTCAGCCCGCACACCACGTTGAACCGAAAACGCTGCGGCAACGAGTCGAGCGCCGCAAGAACGTGACGGCGATAAGCGCGATAGCCGCCGGCAAGCTGCACGGCGCGCCAGCCGATCTCGCGCATCACAATCGACAGCGCGCGGCTTCGCTGCCCGCCGCGCCAGCAATAGACGAGCGGCGCAAAGCTGCGCGGCTCGTCACGCCACGACGTGACGATGCGGGCGATGTTGCGCGTGATCAGCGCCGCACCGACCTTGCGCGCTTCGAATGCGCAATGCTGGACGTGCAACGTGCCGACGCGCGCACGCTCGTCGTCGTCGAGCACCGGATAATTGACCGCGCCGGGCACATGATCGTCGGCATACTCCGCCGGCGATCGGACGTCGATGATCGTCGCGTAGTCGCCGATCGCGTCGGGACCAACAGTCGCTAGCGCGGCGTGCCGAGCAGCGGTTTCAGCGCTGGCCATACAGTAGCGAGCATTCTCGGTTGCGCTTCCGCTGTCGGATGAACGCGATCCGACTGGAACATCGCGAGCTCTTCGCCGAAGCCTTCGAACAGATAAGGGACGGATGCGGCACCGCGCGCCTTTGCGACGTCGCCGAACAAGGCGTTGAACGCGTTCCCGTAGGCCGGTCCGTAGTTCGGCGGGATTCTCATGCCGACGACGAGCACTTTCGCGCCGGCGGCGTGCGCAGCCGTTACCATCGCGTCGAGGTTGGCCCGCGTTGCGGCAAGCTGCTGGCCGCGCAGCGCGTCGTTGCCGCCGAGCTCGATGACGACGATTGCAGGGCGGTGCTCCTGCAGGATCGCCGGAAGCCGCGCGCGTCCGCCTGCCGTCGTATCGCCGGTGATCGATGCGTTGACGACGCGATGCGGATAGCCCTCTTTCTTGAGCCGCGCTTCGAGCAGCGTAACCCAGACCTGGCCGGGCGGAAGACCGTAACCGGCGGAGATCGAGTCGCCGATGATGGCGATCACCGGCGCGTCGGCGCGTGGAGAAGCCGCCGGCGAAGCGCTCGCGAGCGCCGCGAATGTCACGATCGAAAGAAAGCGTAGGAGGGCGTGCATCGACATGGAAACAGAGCGCCGCACGCCTCGTTGGCGAGACGGCGTTTCATTGTAGAGGAGGAGGGAGTAACGGCCGGGACGCTACAATCGCTGACGCCAACATCGGCCGCCACGTTGAACTTGGCGGCAACACGACGCATCTACAAGATGTGCGCCGTCTTGCGGGCGCCTCGAAGGTTTCTCGTCCATGCCCGAGCCGATCCTGCGCGCCGTCAATCTTTCCAAGACCGTGATGAGCGGCGAGGAGCCGCTGACGATCCTCGATGACGTGTCGTTTCTGATCGAGCCCGGGGAATCCGTCGCGATCGTCGGTGCGTCCGGTTCCGGAAAGACGACGCTGCTCGGGCTCCTCGCCGGGCTCGATCTGCCGACGTCGGGCGACGTCTTGCTCGATGGCAAGGCGCTCTCCGCGTTGTCCGAAGATGCGCGCGCGGCGTTGCGCCAGCAGCACCTCGGTTTCGTCTTCCAGTCGTTCCAGCTGCTGCCCGCGCTGACCGCACTCGAGAACGTGATGCTGCCGATCGAGCTTGCCGGGACCGGCGACGCGCAAACCGCCGCAAAGCGCTGGCTCGACCGCGTCGGATTAGCGAAGCGCATCCACCATTACCCGCGCCAGCTTTCCGGCGGTGAGCAGCAACGCGTTGCGATCGCAAGGGCATTCGCGGGCGAACCCAAGCTTCTGATGGCCGACGAGCCGACCGGCAATCTCGACGGCGCGACCGGCGTCGAGGTCGCGGACCTGATGTTCAATCTGAACCACGAACACGGCACGACGTTGCTGCTCGTCACGCACGACACCGCGCTCGCATCGCGCTGCGGACGCAGATTGTCGTTGTCCGCCGGTCGGTTGGTCGGTGACGAGTCGAGCGTGCGCAACGGGACGCTGCGTTCGAGCGTCGAACGCGAGCCGGCTTGAACACGTTGCGCCTTGCGTTACGCATGCTGCGGCGTGACTGGCGCGCGGGCGAGTTGCGCGTGCTGATTGCAGCGCTCGTGCTGGCCGTTGCGAGCGTCGGAACCGTCGGATTCTTCGCCGATCGGGTCAAGAGCGCGCTGACGCGTCAGGCCAATCTCCTGCTCGGCGGCGACCTGATGATCTCCGGCGACCGTCCGCTGCCCAGCACGTTCGCCGACCGCGCGCGTATCGAGAACCTTTCCTCAACGCCCGTGGTTCGCTTCAATAGCATGGTGCAGACGGCGGGCACCGACAACTCCGCAGCGATCCTGACGGACGTCAAGGCCGTCGGCCTCGCATATCCGTTGCGCGGCGCTGTTACGTTGGCGGATGCGACGGACAAGAGCGGCCGCACCGCGACCGGCCCACCGGGTCGCGGCGAAATCTGGATCGATCGCCGGCTTGCGCAGCGCTTGCCGGCCGACGTCGGCAGCCGCCTCGCCGTTGGCGAAGCGACGTTCACCGTAACCGCGATCGTTCAGCAGGAGCCGGAAATCGCCGGCATCGTCTTCGCGCTCGGTCCGAAACTCCTGATGAACTACGACGATCTACCGGCGACGAATTTGTTGCAGCCCGGCAATCGCGCGTCGTATCGACTTCTGGTGGCGCAAACCGGTTCGCGCAACCTCGATCGTTATCGCGACTGGCTCACGACCGAGCTCAAGGCCGGGCAGCGGATGGAAACGGTTCGCGACCTGCGGCCCGAAGTGCGGCAGACGCTCGAGCGCGCCGAGCGCTTCCTCGGTCTCGCCGCGCTCGTCGCCGTGCTGCTCGCGGCGGTTGCGGTCGCGCTCGCGGCTTCGCGCTATCTGCGACGCCATCTCGATGCGGCCGCAATGCTGCGTTGTCTGGGCGCGCCGGTCCGACAGGCGTTGATGCTGTTCGTGATTCAGTTCGTCGTCGTCGGCGTGGTCGCAAGCACGCTCGGTGTCCTCGGTGCATTGGCCGGCCAAGCGCTGCTCGTGCAGACACTCGCTTCGCTGATGGATGGCGCGTTGCCGCCGCCGACGGCCGCGCCGGCGATCGCGGCGTTCGCGACCGGCCTGTTGCTCTTGCTCGGCTTCGCATTGCCGCCGCTCGTGGCGCTTGCCAGCGTGCCGCCGCTGCGCGTGCTGCGACGCGATTTGCCGATGCCGCGTGCAGGAGGGCTGTTCGCGTACGCACTTGGCATCGCGACCGTCGCGATGCTGATTGCGTGGCAAGCGCGCGAAGCGCAGGCCGGCGCGATCATGGTGGGCGGCGTCGGCGCGCTGATCATCGTCGCGGCACTGCTCGCGCTCGGGCTGCTGGCGGTCCTGAAGCGGTTGCCGCATCGCGGTGTGTCGTGGCGCTACGGCCTCGCGAATCTGTCGCGGCGCCGCTTCGCGTCGAGCCTGCAGATCGGCGCGCTCGCGCTGGGCTTGATGGCGCTCCTGTTGCTGACGCTGGTTCGCGGTGACCTGATGCGAAGCTGGCGCGCCAATCTCCCGCCCGATGCGCCGAACCAGTTTCTGGTCAACGTGCTGCCTGAACAGGTCGTCGACGCGCATGCAACGCTCTCGCAGCGCTTCAACCGCGACATCGCATTCCGGCCGATGATCCGCGGTCGCCTCGTCGACGTGAACGGACAGCCGCTCGATACGCGTCGCTTCGAGGATGCCCGCGCGCGACGCCTTGCCGAGCGCGAATTCAATCTGAGCTACACGGATCGGCTGCCCGACGGCAACCGCGTCGTGGCCGGCCGCTTCTGGTCGCCGGCGACGGTGCGCGCGAGCGACGGCATGTCGCTCGAGGACGGCATCGCGCAATCGCTTGGCGTGAAGTTGGGCGACAGTCTGACGTTCGACATCGCCGGCTCGCGCGTGACGGCTAAAGTGACGAGCCTGCGCAAGGTCGACTGGGACAGCTTCCGCGTGAACTTCTTCGCGCTTTTTCCTACCGGCGCGCTCGACGGCAAGCCTTCGACGTTCATCGCCGCGTTCCGCGCGCCGGAAACCGACAACGCGTGGCTCGCGTCGCTTGTGCAAAAGCATCCGAACATCCTCGCCATCGACGTCGGCGAGCTGATGCGGCAGGTGCAGTCGATCGTCGACCGCGTGTCGCGCGCGATCGAGTTCGTGTTCCTGTTCACGCTCGCGGGCGGATTGCTGGTCCTCCATGCCGCGGTTGCTGCGACGCAGGACGAACGGCGCTTCGACGCCGCCGTGTTGCGCACGCTGGGTGCGTCACGCAAGCAATTGCAATCGGCGCAGGTCGCCGAGTTCCTGCTGCTCGGCGCGCTCGCTGGCTTGGTGGCTGCGGCCGGTGCCACGGCGATCGGGTGGGCGCTTGCCGATCGCGTGTTCAAAGTCCCGTTCGAGGCGAATCCGCTGATCTGGCTTTACGGCGTGGGCGGCGGCGCGCTCGTCGTGACGCTGGCGGGATGGCTCGGCACGCGCAACACGCTGCGACAGCCGCCGCTGGCGGTGATCCAGCAGCTCGGCTGATCACTTTCCGATCAGAATCGACTCCCGCGACCACAATCGCGCGACCGCAAGCAGCGCGAAGCCGATCAGCAAGACGGGCAGCAGCGACGAGAGCGCGAGCTCCGACGTCGGAATCGCCTCGCCGCGCAGCGCGCGGTTCAGAAGCGCGTACTGACCCGAGATCGGCACCAGCGTAATCCAGTCGGGCTCGCGTCGCTGCAGGAGCTGGCTTGCGAACGGGATGATGCTGACGACGAGCATCAGGACGGAGACATTCGCCTGTGCTTCCTTGTACGTCCGGCCGCGAGTGCCGATCCACAACAGCAGTGCCGGCACCAGCGCGATCAGCGGCAGCAGGATGACGACGAAGCGCAACAGTTCCGTCGCGCCGAACAGGAACGGCACGCCGACCGGCGGCAGCGGCGCGAATGCGAGTGTCGCCCAGAATCCGGCGAGCGTGATCAGCACGACGCAGGCGTTGAACAGTGTCGTCGCAAGCCACTTGCCGGTGACGAGCTCGATCGGCGTTGCGGGCGTCATCAACAGCGGCTCGAGTGACGCGCGCTCGCGCTCGCCGGCAGTGGCGTCGAGTGCGACCGCCATGCCGCCGACAATCGCCGCGAGCAACCCGTAGAACGCGACGAGAAACAGCACCAGCGCACCGGATTGCTGCGGCGTCGCCAGGTTGACGGTTTCGATGTTCAGCGGATTGCCAACTTCCGGGGCGATGCCGCGCAACAGGAGCCGCATCTGTCCCCATTGCCGGTTGTAGGCGCGCAGGAGCGTCTCGGCCTGATCGATCGACGCGCGCGCGCGATCGCGCGAGCGGTCGTAGACGAGGCGGACCGTCGCCGCGCGGCCCTTCTTCGTGTCTTCGGCGAACTTCGGCTCGACGATCATCACGACGTCCAGATCGCCGGCACGGATCTGCGCCTCGAAATCGTCCGGCGCCGGCGTGATCGTCACCTGTTGCCGTTCGAGAAAGGCGACGAGCGCGCCTGCATGCTCGGCACCGCGCACCGCGAGCTTCAGCTCCCGCGCACGCTCGCCCTGCTGCGCGATCATGTTGAAGATCAACATCAGGAACAACGGACCTGCGAGCGCGGCGGTGGCCAGCGTGACGATGATCGTGCGCCGATCGCGCAGCGTGTCGACCCATTCCTTGCGGGCGACGGCGAGGATCCGTTGCAAAGGCGAGCCACGCGCGATCACTGCAGGCCCTCACCGGTGCCAAGCAGCTCCACGAACGCATCCTCGAGCGTGGCGGCGCGGGTGTTGCCGACGAGCTCGGCAGCCGTCCCCTCCGCGACGACGCGCCCATTGCCGAGGATCACGATGCGATCACAGAGCGCAGCGACTTCCTGCATGACGTGCGAGCTGAAGAGCAGGCACTTGCCGGCTGCGCGCAAGCTGCGGAGCTGGTCGCGCAGCGCCCGCACGCTCATGATGTCGAGTCCGTTCGTGGGCTCGTCCAGCAGAATCGTGTCGGGGTCGTGCACCAGCGCTCGCGCGATCGCGGTCTTCATGCGCTCGCCCTGCGAGAAGCCGAGCGCGCGGCGATCGGCGATCGAGTCGATCGCGAGAACGTCGATGAGCGCGTCGATGCGCGCCTCGAGCGGCTTGCCGGACAGCCCGTGCAGCTCGCCGTAGTAACGGATGTTCTCGCGCGCCGTGAGCCGCGGATAAAGCCCGCGCGCATCGGACAGCACGCCGATGCGCCTGCGCACTGCGTAGCGATCGTTCACCACATCGAGTCCGTCGACGCTCGCGCTGCCGGCGTCCGGCACGACGAGCGTGGCGAGCATGCGCAGCAGCGTCGTCTTGCCGGCGCCGTTCGGTCCCAGCAATCCCGTGATCGCGCCGTCGACCGCCGAGAATGAAACGCCGGCGACCGCCTTGACTTCGTTGCGCTTGCCGAACGACTTGGCGAGGTCATCTACAACGATCATGATCGGCGCCGGGCCGCCCCAAGGCGATCATTGCGCCCCCTCGAGGGGCAGCGCAGCGGCGTCCGAGATGACAAATGACGCCCCAAGCGTGGGGGCCCTTTCATCGTGCAGGTGCCAGGTGATCCGGCCACAGCGGCGGTCGCTTCGATCGCTCGAAGTAGTCGACGCACGACTTCGGCACGTCGGTGAAGCGCGCGCGATCGACGAATGCCGCAATCAATCGCGGGCCGCACGCATGCGCGGAGACGATGTGACCGTAGCCGCCGGCGACGACATGCTTGGCGTTCGACAGCGTCTTCGCGACTTCTTCCGCATACGAAGGTGGCGTGACCGGATCAAGCGCGCCCGACAGCATCAGCACGGGCACCGCGCTCGTGACCGGCTGCCCGGCGTGCTTCGGCAGCCGGCCTTTGGGCCACACATCACACACCGACAGCACGCGTTCGACGATCGCTCGCGAACGCAGGTCCTTCAATAGCGCACGATCATCGACGCCGATGCGCGGCGTGTCCTCGGTGCAGGTGACCGTGTAGTGCAACGCAACGTTCATCTGTTCCGCCATGTCACCGGTCACCATCTGCGCGACGGCGAACAGCGGCGACCAGTCGCCGGCGACGCCGCGCTTCAGGATCTCCGGCAGCGTCACGGCAAGCTCGGGCACGTACGTCAGCGGATGCAAGCCGGCCAGCACCGCTGCGTACGTCAAGCGCACCGTCTCGCGCTCGCCGGTGCGTGGATCGACGATATCGACGTCCTTGCCGTCCGCACCCAGCTCGTCGCGAATCCGCGTGAGCAGCGCTTTCAGATCCGGATGCGCGCTTGCGCAAGAGGGTGTCGCCTCGCAACTCGCGAACAGCGCATCGAGCGAGCGCTCGCGCGTCGGCCAGACGCCGAGCGAGATCTTGAGCGTCGGCGGCGCGACGCCGTCGAGCACGATGCTGCGCACGCGCGGCTCGTGCGCGCGCAGGTACTCGAGCGCGGCACGCGTGCCGTAGCTTCCGCCCCAGAGGTTCCAGCGCTCGACGCCGAGCGCCTTGCGCACGGCTTCGAGGTCGGCGATGAACGCGTCGGTCGTGTACTGCGCGACGTCGATGCCCTTGTCCTTGAGATCGGCCACGCATCGCGTCGCACGCGGAAGTGGATCGATGTCGAGCGCGTCGGCCGCTTTCTCCTCGGGCACGAAGGCGGCGCACGCGAGCGGCGCGCTCTTCCCCGTGCCTCGCTGGTCGACGAGCACGACGTCGCGGGTGCGGCGAACTTCGACCAGGCGCGAAGCAAACGCCGCGAGCGACGTTGCGGACTGACCTGGACCGCCGGCGAGGATCAACAGCGGATCCGGCTTGGGCGAGAGCGTAGTCGCCGGCAGCACGGCGACGAACAGCGAAATCCGGCGTCCGTCCGGCTTGCTCCGATCCTCCGGTACTTCGACGGTCCCGCAGCGCGCCGCGGTGGCGAGCTTCGGCAGCCGGCACTCGGCGAGTGCGATGCTGCGTTCCGGCGCGTCGCTCTTGCTACATGCGGCAGCGAGCAACAGAAGAGCGACGACAGCAAGGTAACGCGAACCGCGAACGAAATGCATGGCGGGCGGCATCGTAGCAGCTTGCGTTCGACCACCGAAGCGCGTGCGACGAGCGAACGGTGATCGCGATGAATAGCCGGTTCGCATCGCCAACGACGGTGTAGCATGCCTTCGACGTCGTTCATCGCCCACGCGCATGCCTGCACGCGAGATCGAGCCCTCGATCGTCACCGACCTCAAGGACCGCCTGACTTATGGCGGCTATCTGCGCCTCGATCGCATCCTGAACGCGCAAGAGCCTCTGTCGGGACGCGACGGCGCGTTGGCTAACCACGACGAGATGCTGTTCATCGTGCAGCATCAGGTCTCCGAGCTGTGGATGAAGCTCCTGATCCACGAGCTCAAGGCCGCGATCGGGCACGTCAAGCGCGACGATCTGTCGGAGAACTTCAAGATCCTCGCGCGCGCGAAGCTGATCCAGAAGCAGCTCTTCGAGATGTGGGCGGTGCTGGAAACGCTGACGCCGAGCGAGTACGACGCATTCCGTCCATCACTCGGCAGCAGTTCGGGCTTCCAGTCGCCGCAATACCGGGCGATCGAGTTCCTGCTCGGCAACAAGCACGCGCGGATGCTGGAGGTTTTTCGTCATGACGCAGTCGTGCACGAAGAGCTCTCGGCGTTGCTTCACGCGCCGTCGCTCTACGACGAATTCCTGCGCCATCTGAAGCGACGCGGCCTGCCGGTCCCGGACGAGCGCATCGAGCGCGATTTCACGTTGCCCTACGAGGGGCATCCCGGCGTGACCGCCGTGTTCAAGATCATCTACGAGGAGCCGAAGCGCTGGTGGGATGCCTACGACATGTGCGAGAAGCTGGTCGACGTCGAGGAAGGGTTCCAGCTCTGGCGCTTCAGGCACCTGAAGACCGTCGAGCGGATCATCGGTCACAAGCGCGGGACCGGCGGCTCGTCCGGCGTCGCTTTCCTGCGACAGGCGCTCGATCAGTCGTTCGTTCCCGAGCTGATCGACGTGCGGACCGAAATCGGCAGCCGCTAGCGGCGTCTTACGTGGAACCGCTCGTCGGCTGGCGTGTCACGAAGACGCGACACCGGACCGGCCCTTGCTTTGGGAACGGTACGTCCGTCACCCAACCGCCAAGAGCCGTCGTCATGCATGCCCTCGACCGAGATTTCAACTGCGCGCTCGCCTTCGCGTACACGTTCGTCATCGTCCGCGTGCTGGCCGCGTTGTCGATGGGACAGCCGATCAACGTCTTGGCAGTGATTGCGACCTATCTTCTGGTGGGGGCTGTGGCCGTCGCGCTGCGCCAGTCGATGCACGGTGCGACCGACTTGAAGGCCGCCCGCACGATGACTTACGTCACACTTGGCTCATTGGTGGCAACGGCGCCGGAGTTCTGGTAGACGCCCTGAGCAATAGGAAGGGCAGCAACGCCAACGCCATCGCCGTGAATGCGATGGCGAAGATCAATGCCAGCCGCCGTGGCCACGGACCGAGCAGGTCGACGATCGACGCGACATCGGGCCGCGAAGGACCCACGAAGCCGTAGTTCCATCCTGTTACGAGATCGATCGGCAAGATGATCGCCACATAAAGCGCCGCGCCGGCGCTGGCGATCGCCAGATCGCGCCACCCCGGCCGGAATCCGCGCGCGAGCACGTCGTACAGCGGCACACCGACGGCCATCGCGTGCGTGATCCAGAAAAACCAGAACGGCCACTGCGCTGGACCTTCGGGCAGGTTCGGCGTGATGACGGCTTGCGTGCAGAGCGCGATGCCCCAGAACCATGCGAGCGTGCGCGCCAGCCGCCACGGTCTTAACAGCATGAGCGCTGCACACACCGCTGCCCAATGGCATAGCTGCAGCGGATGGTCGGTGGCCGGGTTGTAGTCGGGGCGCGTTGGCAGCCACAGGAACGTGCCGCACCAGATCGCGAGATAGGCGATGCCGACGGTGCGTTCCGCCATCGCGGCGGCAACCGCGTCGACGCGTCGGCGGATAACGACGGCAACGATCAGCGTGGCGGCGATGACGCCGACGACGATCGCATGGAGCGCCGAGAACGCGGAGAACGTCTGCACGCGCGAAGTCTATGACACCTCGCTCGTTTGCGGACGATGAGGTTCGATCCGCTTTCAATCTCGCGTTGCAAGGATGCGGCCGCAACAGCGACGCGATCGCTTTCCGAAACTCGACCATTTCGCGCGCCTGCGCTTCGCGTGACGCGCGTTCGATGGCAAGCTCCTGCGCAAGGTCCGCAATGCGTGCATCGCGGCCGGCGAGCGCGTCCCGCAGGAAAAGCGGACACGGGCCGTTTCCGTAGAATCGGTCACTTGTATGAGCGCCGCGCCGAACACGATCGAGCGAATCCAACAAGCGATCGCCGGCCTTTCACCGGGTCCGCTGACTGAAGCGGGCGTCGCCCGGCATATCGCGCCGCTGTTCTCCCGCGTCCTCGCGCGCGATGCTTCGCGCCTCTACCTTGCCAATCACTCGCTCGGCCGGCCGCTCGACGCGATGGAGGACGACGTTCGCGAGGCGCTCGCGGTGTGGTACTCGCGCATGGGCGGAGCGTGGGACGCGTGGAGCGCGGAGCTCTCCACGCATCGCGCGCGCTGGGCGGGCCTGCTCGGCGTTGCGCGCAGCGATTGCATCGTTCCGAAGACCAGTGCGGGCGCGGGGCTGCGCGCAGTGCTCTCCTCGTACGAGGGCATCCCGAACGTCGTCGCGACACGCGGCGAGTTCGACTCGCTCGACGTGATCGTGCGCGAGTATGCGCGGCGCAAGCGCGTCGCGCTAACGTTCGTCGAGGGTGACGGCGACGAGCGGTTCAGCGAAGACGCGATCGAGCGTGCGATCGTCAAGGGCACGGATCTCGTCGTCGTGTCGCACGTGATGTTCAAGACCGGGCAGCTCTTGTCGGCGCAACGCATCGTCGCGCGGGCGCATGCCGTCGGCGCCAAGGTCCTGCTCGACGTGTATCACGCGGTCGGCGTCGTGCCGGAAAACCTTGCGGCATTGAACGTCGACTTCGCCGTTGGTGGCAGCTACAAGTACCTACGCGGGGGACCCGGCGCTTGCGTGCTGTACGTCGCGCCGCGACACCTCGACACGGCGATGCGCACGCTCGACATCGGCTGGTTCGCGAAGGAAGCCGCGTTCAGCTACGCGCGTCCGGACCCGCCGCGCTTCGCCACCGGCGGTGACGGGTGGATGGAGTCGACGCCGCCGGTCCTGACCTGGTATCAGGCCCGCTCGGGACTCGCGTTCACGCTCGCGATCGGCGTTGATCGGCTGCGCGCCTACTCGCTGCACCAGCAACGCACGCTGGTCGATCTGCTTCACACCCGCGGCATCGCCGCGCGCGGCGGACGGGAGGATCACGGGGCCTTTGTCGTCGTGACGCGTGACGACGCCGTCGACGTCGCGGCGGCGCTTGGACGGCAGGACATCGACGTCGATGCGCGGGGGCGGTTCTTGCGGATCTGTCCGGATCTGCTGACGACCCGGGAGCAGCTGGAGAAGGTGGCCAATGCCCTCTCCCCTTGATTCCCTCGCCTTTCGCCCTACCTAAGACGTCTCGAACAGCCGAAAAGCCATGCGCTACGACAGACTCACCACCAAGTTCCAGCAGGCGCTCGCCGATGCGCAGAGCATGGCGCTCGCGAACGACCACAGCTTCATCGAGTCGCAGCACCTGCTTTCCGCCCTGCTTGCGCAGGAAGACGGCGGCACGTCGTCGCTGCTGTCCCGTGCGGGCGTCGCGGTTCCGAAGCTGGCAAACGCGCTGAAGGCGTCGATCGGCCGTCTGCCGAAGGTCGCGGGCACCGGCGGCGAGATCAACATCTCGCGCGACCTCAACAACCTGCTCAATCTGACCGACAAGGAAGCGACGCGCCGAGGCGACCAGTTCATCGCGAGCGAGATGTTCCTGCTCGCGGCGGTGCAGGACAAGGGCGAGCTCGGACGGATGCTCAAGGACGCCGGCGTCGATCGCAAGGCGCTCGAGAACGCGATCGAGCACGTGCGCGGCGGCGCGAGCGTCGAAAACGCCGAAGCCGAAGGGCAGCGGGAGGCGCTGAAGAAATACACGATCGACCTGACCGAGCGTGCGCGCAGCGGCAAGCTCGATCCGGTCATCGGCCGCGATGACGAGATCCGCCGCACGATCCAGATTTTGCAGCGCCGCACGAAGAACAATCCGGTGCTGATCGGCGAGCCGGGCGTGGGCAAGACGGCAATCGTCGAAGGACTGGCGCAACGCATTGTCGACGGCACAGTGCCGGAGACGTTGAAGAACAAGCGCGTTCTGTCGCTCGATATGGCGGCGCTGCTTGCAGGCTCCAAGTATCGCGGCGAGTTCGAGGAGCGCCTGAAGGCGGTCCTGAAGGACATCGCCGCCGACGAGGGCCGCACGATCGTCTTCATCGACGAGCTGCATACGATGGTCGGCGCCGGCAAGGCCGAAGGCGCGATCGACGCCGGCAACATGCTGAAGCCGGCGCTTGCACGGGGCGAGTTGCACTGCGTCGGCGCGACGACGCCCGACGAGTACCGCAAGTACATCGAGAAGGATGCAGCGCTCGAGCGTCGCTTCCAGAAGGTGCTGGTCGACGAGCCGACGGTCGAGGCGACGATCGCGATCCTGCGCGGCTTGCAGGAGCGCTACGAGATCCACCACGGCGTCGACATCACCGACCCGGCGATCGTCGCCGCGGCCGAGCTGTCGCATCGCTACATCACCGACCGTTTCCTGCCCGACAAGGCGATCGACTTGATTGACGAGGCCGGCGCGCGCATCAAGATGGAGATCGACAGCAAGCCCGAGTCGATGGACCGTCTCGACCGTCGCCTGATTCAGCTCAAGATCGAGCGAGAGGCGGTGAAGAAGGAAAGCGATGAAGGCTCGCGCAAACGTCTGGCGGCGATCGAGGACGAGATCACGCGGCTCGAACGCGACTATGCCGACCTGGACGAAGTCTGGCAGGCCGAGAAGAGCCAGGTCGCGGGCACGCAGCACATCAAGGAAGAGATCGACAAGATCAAGCTCGCGATGGAAGAGGCGCGCCGCAAAGGCGACTGGCAGACGATGTCGGAGCTGCAGTACGGCCAGCTGCCGCAGCTCGAAGCGCAGCTCAAGAACGCCGATCAGAAGCAGGGTGAACGCGCGAAGCCGAAGCTTCTGCGCACGCAGGTCGGCGCCGAGGAGATCGCCGAAGTCGTTTCACGCGCGACCGGCATTCCAGTCTCGAAGATGATGCAGGGCGAGCGCGACAAGCTGTTGCACATGGAAGCGGCATTGCACAAGCGGGTCGTTGGGCAGGACGAAGCAATGCGACTCGTATCGGACGCGATCCGTCGTTCGCGCTCGGGCCTGGCGGATCCTAGCCGGCCCTACGGCTCGTTCCTGTTCCTCGGCCCGACCGGGGTCGGCAAGACCGAGCTCACGAAGGCGCTCGCCGAGTTTCTGTTCGACAGCGAAGGGCAGATGATTCGCATCGACATGTCCGAGTTCATGGAAAAGCACTCGGTCGCCCGGCTCATTGGCGCGCCGCCTGGCTACGTCGGTTATGAAGAAGGCGGCTACCTGACAGAAGCCGTGCGCCGCAAGCCGTACAGCGTGATCCTGCTCGACGAGATCGAGAAGGCGCATCCGGACGTCTTCAACGTGCTGTTGCAAGTGCTCGACGACGGTCGCATGACCGACGGACAGGGTCGCACCGTGGATTTCAAGAACACGGTCATCGTGATGACGTCGAATCTCGGGTCGATGAGGATCCAGCAGATGACCGACGCCGGCGATGATCCGGCGCTGGTCAAGATGGCGGTGCTGGCCGAGGTTCGAACGACGTTCCGTCCGGAATTCGTCAATCGAATCGACGAGATCGTCGTGTTCCATCCGCTGTCCGAGGGCCAGATCACGAGCATCGCTCGCATCCAGCTGAAGGGCCTCGAGGCGCGGCTCAGGAAGCTGGACATCCGGCTCGACGTCAGCGATGCCGCGTTGGCGGCGGTTTCGTCAGCGGGGTTCGATCCGGTGTATGGTGCGCGGCCGTTGAAGCGGGCCGTCCAGCAGCAGATCGAGAATCCGCTCGCGAAAGAGATCCTGTCGGGTCGTTATGCGGCCGGTGACACGATCGTCGTCGGCGCGACGGGCAACGCGATCACATTCGCCAAGGGCGCGGAACACGCGGCCGACCAAGTGGCCGCCTGACGCGCGTCAGCTCGTTGTTCGCGCGCGATCGCGCATCTGGACTTCGCGCAGATTCATGAGGTTCGCCGCAACGATCATCGCCGCGCCGGTTACCGTAAGCAAATCGATCCGTTCGGCATAGACCAGCCAGCCCGCGATTGCGGTCAGCGGAACGCGCAGAAAATCCATCGGCACGACGGTCGTGGCTTCCGCGTGCTGCATTGCACGCGCCATGCAATAGTGCGAAAAGGTTCCGCAAAAGGCGATCACGACGATCCATGCCCATCCGCCGATCGACGGCCAGCGCCAGACCAGAAGGGCGGGAACGAGACCGAGCACCGACTGCACGACGAGCATCCAGAAAATGATCGCGACGGTCGCCTCGGTTCGCGTCAGCGATTTGACCATCGTCACCGAAACCGCGAATCCGGCCGCAACAACAAGTGCGACGAGTTGTCCCGGGACGACCTCGCCGAGCGCGGGGCGCACGATGACGATGACACCGATCAGTCCGAGCACGACTGCGAGACCCTTGATCGTTGTCATCCGCTCGCCGAGAAACGCGGCCGCGATCAGTACGGTCCATAACGGCATCGTGAACTCCAGCGCGACGACCTGCGCGAGCGGAATCAGTGCCAGCGCAACGAACCAGCCGTACTGCGCGCCGTAGTGAACGACGTTGCGAATGATGTGCTGCAGCGGCCGCGACGTTCCCATCGCGGCAACACCACCGCTGGCCGCGACGATTGGATAGAACATCAACATGCCGACGAGCGAGCGCAGTTCCATCACCTGGAACGCGTCGAGCTCGCGCATCGCTTCGCGTCCCGCGACCGCGAGGATCACCAAAGCGGCAAGCCACCCCGCCATCCAGCTTGCGGCATGGCGGATCGATCGTATTGGGGTCAGCGTAATGGGGTCAGTGTAATTTATCGGCTCTGTCGATCTCAACGATCCGTCTCGATTCCTGCCGATAAATTGCACTGACCCTGTCAGTAAACGCGCCAGATATCCGCGTCGCG
This sequence comes from Casimicrobiaceae bacterium, assembly GCA_035536655.1. Classification (GTDB taxonomy): domain Bacteria; phylum Pseudomonadota; class Gammaproteobacteria; order Burkholderiales; family Casimicrobiaceae; genus VBCG01. The sequence goes on along the minus strand of DATLNR010000076.1, from coordinate 8,911 downwards.
GCGCTCCCAGTCCCGTTCGAGCCGCTCCAGCTCGTAAGGGTCGCGCGCGTTCTCCAGAAACCGCTCGTGCGCGCTGCGTTCACGCCGGTAATGGCCGTCGAGACGCCGCCGCTCGCGCTCGGTTCGCCACGCGGTGAACGCGTTCAACGCTTGCGTGACGGCAGCACGCCACGCCGGTGTAGTCACGCTTGCACGACAAACGCTGCCGACTGTGCTCATCTCGGGGTCTCCTTCAGGCGTCGTGATTACACGTGCGGCACCCAGGTGCGACGCAAGTGGCGCTCGCCCGCGCGCTCGATCCACGCGGCGACCCGAGCAGACCAGCTCGGCCGCGCGACTCTGACGATCGCATGGGCAAGGGCGTTGCCGGTGACGACGACGGTCACGTCGCCTCGCGCTTCGCCCGCAGTGAGCCCGCCTCGTTCGATCGTCCATACGTCGCCCTCCGCCAGCACGATGTCGCGCCAATCGCGTTCCTGCGTGACCCAGAGCGATCCGCGGGTCATGCGCAGCGTCGTGCCGCGAGCGTCGGGAAGCTCGAGAAGGTCGCCGTTGTTCAACGTCAGCAGTCGGTTGTTCATCATTGGCTCCATGCGTAGAATGCATTCGTTGGCGCGGCGCTCGAGACCCGGGGCGTTCCCCGCCGACCGGCCGCGTTTCCGAGTGACTCAGTGCGTATTCTGGGTGCCAGGCGGCGCGCTTGCAAAGGACGAATTTGCATGGCTCGCATGAATTTGATGCATGCATAAGACGTTGCGAAAACTGCCGTCGCTCGACTTTCTGCGCGGTTTCGAGGCGGCGGGACGCTTGAGCTCGTTGACGCGCGCAGCCGACGAGCTGTTCCTGACGCAGTCGGCGTTGTCACGCCAGGTGAAAGCGCTCGAGGACGCGCTCGGCACAGCGCTGTTCGAGCGCAAGCATCGGGCGCTGAAGCTGACGCCGGGAGGGTTTGCTTTTCACCGCGAAGTGACAAGCGCGCTTCGCTCGCTCGCGGCCGCGGCCGACCAGGTGACCGGGCCAGCGCGCGATCCCGGGTTGACGATCAGCACGACCATCGCGTTCGCGTCGCTATGGCTGATTCCGCGGTTGCCGTCGTTTCGGGCGCGGCATCCGTCGGTCGACGTGCTGGTTTCGCCCAATGATCGCGTCGTCGATCTCGATCGTGGTGATGTCGACATCGCGATCCGCTACCTCGGGAAGGATGTTCCGCCGGACGCGACGCGCTTGTTCGGCGAACGCATGTTTCCCGTGGCAAGTCCCACCGTCGCCGACGATCCGCATGCACCGCTTCGCACCCCCGCGGATCTCAAAGACCACGTGCTGCTGCACCTCGACGATCCCGAAGGTCGCGTGCCCTGGCTCAACTGGCAGACGTGGCTCGCGGCGAACGGCGCGCCGATGCTCAAGCCCGCCGGTTCGCTGCGCTTCTCGATCTATGACCAGCTGATCCAGGCCGCGGTGGGTGGACAGGGTGTCGCGCTGGGTCGTGTGCCGATGGTGAGCGACTTGTTGCGCTCGGGGCGGCTCGTCGCACCGTTTCCGCGGCGCTTCGACTCGCAGCGCGGGTACTACGTCCTTGTCGCCTCACACGCGCGCACGCGGCCGGACGTCACCGCGTTCGTTGCGTTCCTGCGTGAAGAGGCGGCGAAGTTCGACCCCGACGCCGTGCAGCCGCCGCGTCGGCGATCGAAGCGGCTGAAGACGTAACCGCGCTTCGCCTGCGACGTTCGCGATGCTCGCGAAGTGGCGTTTTCCTGGGCGTGCGGGCAAGCGGGCACAATAGCGTGCGCTATGCACTTTTTGGGGTGAAACGCCGATGCAGCAGCGGGAGCCTTTGGTTCGCGACGACGTCCCGGTCGCGCGCATCGTCGTCGAGGACACGTCGGTTGCCAATGGTCGCTCGCTTTGCTGACGCGCGTGCGCCGTTCGGCGAGCGCTTCGCGAAGCTCGTCGACGACATCGAAGCGCTGCAGCGGGAACTGGATTCGCGGCCTTGAATCGTGACCGCGGCGGATCCACACGCATCCGACGAGGCTTCGCGCTGGGTGGTTCGATTCGCACCGCTCGTCAATCCCGGCGGTCGCGTGCTCGATGTGGCGAGCGGACGAGGGCGCCATGCGCGGCTCTTCGCAAACCTCGGCATGCACGTCGTCGCCATCGACCGCGATCACGACGCGCTCGCTGCGCTCTCCGCCGAACGCAACGTCACGACGCGAGCCCTCGATTTGGAAGGCGACACCTGGCCGCTTTCGGGCGAACGCTTCGACGCGATCGTCGTCACGCACTATCTGCATCGCCCGCGCCTGACCGATCTCCTCGCGTCGCTTGCCGACGACGGGGTGCTTATCTACGAAACCTTCGCCGCAGGCAACGAAGCCTACGGGCGGCCGTCGAATCCGGCATTCCTGCTCGAGCGCGATGAATTGTTGTCGCTCGCGCGCGACCGGCTGGTGATCGTTGCATTCGAGCAGGGGCTTGTCGAGCGGTCGACCGGCAAGGCGGTCGTGCAGCGGATCGCGGCGGTCGGGCGCTCGCGCGGCTGGCCGCCGCTGCTCTCCTCGAGTTGAGGCGTCCCCTGGTCGATGCAGGTAAAATTGCATACATGCTGACCGGAAGCCTTGTTGCGATCGTCACGCCGATGCAGAGCGACGGCGCGCTCGATCTGCCTGCGCTCAAATCGCTGATCGACTGGCACGTCGCCGAAGGAACGTCGGCCATCGTCATCGTCGGCACGACCGGCGAATCGCCGACGGTCGACGTCGACGAGCATCGGCTCTTGATTCGCACGGCGGTCGAGCACACTGCGGGCCGCATCGCGGTCGTCGCCGGCACGGGCGCGAACTCCACGTCCGAGGCGATCACGCTCACGCGCTATGCAAAGGAAGTGGGCGCCGACAGCTGCCTTTCGGTCGTTCCCTACTACAACAAGCCGACGCAGGACGGCCTGTACCGGCACTTTGCCGCCATCGCGGAGATGGGCCTGCCGGTGATCGTCTACAACGTGCCCAGCCGTACCGTCGCCGACCTCGCCAACGAAACGATGCTGAAGCTCGCGAAGCTGCCGAACATCATCGGCATCAAGGATGCGACGTCCGATCTCGCGCGGCAGAGCGAGCTCTTGCGCGAATTGCATGGTGCAGGCAAGCGCGATTTCGTCGTTTACAGCGGCGACGACATCACCGCGTTGCCGCTGATGCTGATGGGCGGGCACGGCGTGATCTCGGTCACGGCCAACGTGGCTCCGCGCCTGATGGCCGATATGTGTCGCGCTGCGCTTGCCGGCGAGCTTGCGAACGCGCGCGCGCTGAACGATCAGCTGTTGCCACTGCACCGGAAGCTGTTCCTCGAGGCGAATCCGATTCCGGTCAAGTGGGCGCTCGCCGAGATGGGCCGGATCGTCAACGCGTTGCGCCTGCCGCTCGCGCCGCTGTCGACGCAGCATGTCGAGTCGCTGCGCACGGCGTTGAAGAGCGCGGGCTGCCTCAACTGAACGTTAGGAAACTGCATGCAACGATCGATAGTTTCGCAAACCATTCTGCTTCGCGTCGCAATGCTCTGCGCTGCGTTCGCGACCGTGTTCGTGTCCGGCTGTGGGACGTTCGGCGGACCGAGCCTCGGCAAGCGGATCGATTACAAGAGCACCGGCACGGCGCCGGCGCTCGAGATTCCGCCGGACCTGACGACGCCGCGCTTCGACGATCGGTTCAGCGCCACGACGGCGAGTGGCGTGGCCGCGCAGCAGGTGAATCGTCCGAAGGCGTCGGAGCTTCTGCCGCCGAACCCCGATGCGCGCATCGTGCGCGCCGGCAACGAGCGGTGGATCGTCGTGAAAGCGACGCCCGAGCAAGCCTGGTCGACGGTGCGGCAGTTCTGGAGCGACATGGGCTTCGTCGTCGCCGTCGAGCAGCCGACGATCGGCGTGATGGAGACCGACTGGGCCGAGAATCGCGCCGAGATCCCGATGGATCCGGTCCGTCGCACGATCGGCAAGTTCATCGACATCCTCTACACGACGTACAAGCGCGACAAGTTCCGCACGCGCGTCGAGCGCGGCGCCGAGCCCGACACCGTCGAGGTGTATGTCTCGCATCGCGGCATGGAGCAGATGCCAACCGGCAAGATGGACGGGTCGACGCCGGTTGCGTTCGCGTGGGCCGTGCTGCCGCCGAATCCGGATCTCGAGGCGGAGATGCTCTCGCGCATGATGCAGCGGTTCGGGACGTCGGCGCCGGCTGCAGCGGCTGCTGTCGCGAGTGCTGCGCCTTCTGCTGCACCCGCGACCGACAAGGCGCGCCTGGAAAAATCGACCGACGGAACCGCGAAGCTCGTCGTCGACGACGCATTCGACCGTGCGTGGCGACGCGTCGGGCTGGCGCTCGACCGCACGGGCTTTACCGTCGTGGACCGTGATCGCAGCAGCGGCGTCTATTTCGTGCGCTATGCCGATCCCGACAGCGACGTCGCGAAGGCGCGCGATTCGGGCTGGCTCGCGAAGCTGCAATTCTGGAAGCAGGACGACAAGGATCGGCCCGAGCAGTACCGGATCAAGGTACTGGAGACGACACCGAACTCGGTGGTCACCGTGCAGGATCCGAAAGGCGAGCCCGACCGCACCAAGAACGGGGAGCGCATTCTCGCGCTCCTGCGCGACCAGCTCCGGTAGCGAAACGGCCCCACGCTTGCGGCAAACCAGAGACGCAGCTGCGCTGCCCCCCGAGGGGGCGCGATTCGCGCCTTGGGGCGGCGCTGCGGTGCGAATGTGATGCGCTTTGCTTTGCTCGGCTCCGGCAGCGAGGGCAATGGCCTCGTCGCCGAAGCCGGCACGACGCGTGTTCTTGTCGACTGCGGATTCGGCGTTCGCGAGACGGTCGTTCGTCTCGCGCGACTCGGCCTTGGGCCGTCCGATCTCTCCGCGATCCTGGTCACGCACGAGCATGCCGACCATGCGGGCGGCGTCGCCGCGTTCGCGACCCGCTACGACATTCCGGTGTGGATGACGTTCGGCACGCTCGACATGATCGACGAGCGGATGATGGACGTGCCGCGGCTCTACGCGTTCGACTCGCACGATGTGTTCGCGATCGGCGCGATCGATGTCCGCCCGTTTCCCGTTCCGCACGACGCGCGCGAGCCGGTCCAGTTCGTGCTAAGCGATGGCGCGAGCCGCCTCGGCATGCTGACCGACATCGGCAGCACGACGCCGTATGTCACAAGCCAGCTCTCCGGCTGCGACGCGCTGGTCCTCGAGTGCAACCACGACGAGACGATGCTCGCGAACGGCAGCTATCCGTATGCGCTCAAGCAACGCATCGCGGGCCGCCACGGGCATCTGTGCAACGACGCAGCCGCGGAACTGTTGCGCAGGATCGACACGAGGAAGCTGAAGCACGTCATCGCCGCGCACCTTTCGCGCGAGAACAACACGCCGGAACTCGCGCGCGCCGCGCTCGCGACGGCGCTCAATTGCGCGGCGGAGTGGATCGAGATCGCTGATCAGGCGGAGGGCTTGGGGTGGCGGGAGATTTCATAGCCCGACGACCCTGCCGACCGCCACGACCTCCCCGGTCGCCCAGATCTCGTCGAACCGCGCGACGAGCGGCTTCGCGGCAAGCGGCGCATTCAGCGCAAATGTTGCGCGTGGCTGGTCGACATGCTGCCGGTGGAGGTAGTGCGCATCATCGGCGATGACGAGCGCGTCCGCGGCGCTCCGCGCCGCTTCGCCCGTGCGCCAGAATCGCGTCGCGTGCCCGTAGACGGTGAACAGGCTCACGAGCCGCGGACAGGAATCGAGAACGAAGCGCGGATCGTGCACGATGACCGAAAGCCGCGCGTTGCCGCTGCGTCGAAGAAATGCGGTCAGCGACGCATGGCGTTGCCAACCGTTCCATGCACCCTCGCTCAAGTCGCGATCGAACACCAGCAGTCGTCCCCTGGCCGCGAGGATCAGCTTTTCGATCGCGTCGGCATGCGCCTGGACCGTAGCCAATCGCGCTTCGAACGGCGTGAAGTCGGTGCCGCCCGGCTGCTCCAAGCCACTGACTCCCCCTTCGGGGGCAGCAAGCGAAGCGAGCGTGGGGGTCGTTCTCCTAGGCGGCGATCCCGATGAATCCATGCTTGTACCAATCGTGCAGCAGGTCGAGGGTGCCCGATGAAAGCCGACTGCATCCTCGCGCACTCAACGCGCGAAGGTCGGCGAGGGCGCGCATCGCGTCTCGATCGGCAGCATAAGCCGTGGCGTCGCCGTTGATGTAGAGCCGTTCGTCGTCGTAGAACATCTGCGTGCGAAGATCCAGCGCAACGCCTCGTGCCGCTGCGCGCTTCGAGAACGATGCGCGCACGAGGGGCCGACTCGGCGGATCGAAGACCACATCGGGCTTTGGCTCCGACAGGTAGACGCCCAGGAAGCGGTGCGCGGTGCGATCGCTCCAGCGAAGTTGCTCGAGCGTTCGCGCCGCGTGACGTTGCATCGCCACTGGAATGCGCGCCGGCTCGCGCGTCGGCGCAGCGCCGGCGTCGGTGTAGCGACCGTCGAGCTCCGCCTCGTCCTGCAGGAAATCGAGGAAAGCCTGCGCGAGCTCCTGCGCCGACGGCGCGCGAAAGCCGATCGAGTACGTCGTGCATTCGTCGATCGCGACGCCGTCGTGCGCGAAGCCCGGGGGCAGATAGAGCATGTCGCCGTTGGCGAGCACCGCATCGTGCTGCGGCGTGAAGCGGTGCAGGATGCGAAGCGGGAGCCGCGGCCGCATCGACACGTCGCGCTGGCGGCCCCAGCGCCACCGTCGTCGCCCGAAACCCTGCAGCAGGAATACGTCGTAGCTGTCGACGTGCGCACCGACGCCGCCCCCTTCCACCGCGTAGCTCACCATCAGGTCGTCGAGTCGCGCGAACGGCACGAACGCGAAGCGGCGCAGCAGCCGATCCGCTTCGACCGACACGCGATTGATGCCGTTGACGAGGAGCGTCCAGCGCGTCGCGGGCAGCGCTTTGAAGTCGCGGCGCCTGAGCGGCCCATGCAACAGCACGTATCCGCTGCGCTCCCTGACGACGAGCCGCGATTGCACGTCATCGCGCGCCGCCAGCTCGAGCAATGCCGCCCGGTCGAATGGACCGGAGAAATCGGCCAACGCGGTGCGAACCAGCCGTGCATTTCTTTGCCAGTCGCGTGCAAGGAAGCGCGCGACTGACCAACTGCCCCGCAATCCGGAGTCCGACGGCATGCTCGCGAGTATAGGTGCCGCAACACTGGGATCCCGCGCGGTTCTGCCGCTACAATAGTTCGCCGCTGCCCTCCGTCGCGCGGCGCGCGACCTTCGAGGTTTCGATGAACATCTTCTCCAACACCGTCGTCTCGATCACGTTCAAGCTCTTCGACGCGCACAACGCGCTGGTCGAGGAAACGGCCGAGCCGATCGCGTATTTGCATGGCGGGCACTCGGGCATCTTCCCCAAGGTCGAGGCCGCGCTCGACACGAAAAAGCCCGGCGACAACGTGTCGGTCACGCTCGAGCCGGAAGACGCGTTCGGCGACTACAACCCCGAGCTGATCCGGCTCGAGCCCGTCGACCAGTTGCCGGCCGACGCCGCCGTCGGCGGGTATCTCGTTGCCGACGAGAACGAGGAAGAGCGCGTGTGGCGCATCACGAACATCGCCGAAGGCAAGGCGGTGCTCGACGGAAATCACGAGCTCGCCGGTCAGCGTCTTCGTTTCGACGCGACGGTCGTCGACGTGCGTCCGGCGACGAACGACGAAATCACGCACGGGCACGTTCACGGCGCGGGCGGACATCATCACTAGACGATTCCGACGAAACGCGGCCGCGGAATCGCTAGGCGTCGTCGGACTCGAGCAGTTTCTTCAACTCGTATAGCGAACCGAGCGCGTCGCGCGGCGACAGCGCGTCGACGTCGATCGATGCCAGCCGCTCGCTGACGGCGCGCGTCGGTGACGGCATCTCGCTTCCAGCCGCGTCGTCCGATGCCGCGAACAGGTCCCGCTGATCGTCGCGGCGTGTCGTGAACCGGTCGAGTCGTGCGAGGTAGCTGCGCGCCTGGCGAATCGTGTCCGCGGGCACGCCGGCAAGCCGCGCGACGGCGAGGCCGTAGCTGCGGTCGGCCGGCCCTTCCTCGACCGCGTGCAGGAACACGATGCCGTCGCGATGCTCGGCCGCATCGAAGTGGACGTTGGCGCATCCCGGAAGCTCGGACGCGAGCGCGGTCAGTTCGAAGTAATGCGTTGCGAACAGCGTCAGGCTGCGATTGACGTCGGCCAGTCGCTGCGCAATCGCGCGCGCGAGTGCGAGACCATCGTAGGTCGATGTTCCGCGCCCGATCTCATCGATGACGACGAGGCTCTTCGCCGTTGCCCGGTGGAGGATCGCTGCGGCCTCGGTCATCTCCACCATGAACGTCGATCGCCCGCCGGCGAGGTCGTCCGCAGCGCCGATGCGCGTAAAAATCGCGTCGAGCGGCCCCAGCGTCGCGTCGTCGGCCGGCACGAACGAGCCGCAGTAGGCGAGCAACGCGATCACGGCGGTCTGCCGCATGTAAGTCGATTTGCCGCCCATGTTCGGGCCGGTGATGATCAAGAGCCGGCGGTCCAGTCCGAGGGCGACATCGTTCGGCACGAAGTGCTCGACGCTTCCTTCGACGACCGGATGGCGGCCGCCGCGGATGGCGATGCCCGGCTCGTCGGTGAAGCGCGGTCGATTCAGCTTGAGCGCGATTGCGCGCTCGGCGAGCGCCGCGACGACGTCGATCGTCGCGAGCGCGGCAGCGGCACGTTGCAGCGACGGAACGGCCGGCGCAAGTTCGTCGAGCAGCCGCTCGAACAGCCATTTTTCCCGCATCAGCGCGCGCTCGTTCGCCGAGAGCGCGCGATCCTCGAAGGCCTTGAGCTCGGGCGTGATGTAGC
>DATLNR010000075.1:0-11991 GCA_035536655.1 Casimicrobiaceae bacterium | reverse complement strand
ATCAACACGATGGTCGATCAGCTGCGCTCTTTTGCATCGGAAGTGACGCGTGTGGCGCGGGAAGTCGGTACCGACGGCCGACTCGGCGGCCAGGCCGACGTGCAAGGCGTCGCGGGCACGTGGAAGGACCTGACCGAATCGGTCAATTCGATGGCGTCGAACCTGACCGGGCAGGTGCGCAACCTCGCCGACGTTACGAAGGCCGTTGCGACCGGTGACCTCTCGAAAAAGATCACCGCCGATGCAAAGGGCGAAATCCTCGAGCTCAAGAACACGATCAACACGATGGTGGATCAGCTCCGCTCGTTCGCGTCGGAGGTGACCCGCGTCGCGCGCGAGGTTGGGACCGAGGGCATCCTCGGCGGTCAGGCGGACGTGCAAGGCGTCGCCGGCACGTGGAAGGACCTGACCGACTCGGTGAACTTTATGGCCGGCAACCTCACCAGCCAGGTGCGCGGCATCGCTCGCGTCGTGACGGCGGTCGCGAACGGCGACCTGCAGCAAAAGCAGACGGTCGAGGCGAAAGGCGAGATCGCGGCGCTCACGACGACGATCAACAGCATGATCGACACGCTCGCGACCTTTGCCGACCAGGTGACGACGGTCGCGCGCGAGGTCGGCGTCGAAGGTCAGCTTGGCGGCCAGGCAAAGGTGCCTGGCGCGGCGGGAACGTGGAAGGGCCTGACCGAAAACGTGAACCAGCTTGCGGCGAACCTGACGACGCAGGTGCGCGCGATCGCCGAAGTAGCCACCGCGGTGACGCAAGGCGACCTCACGCGATCGATCACCGTCGAGGCAAGCGGCGAAGTGGCGGCGCTCAAGGACACGATCAACGAGATGATCCGCAACCTGCGCGACACGACGCAGAAGAACACCGAGCAGGACTGGCTCAAGGGCAACCTCGCGAAATTCAGCCGGATGCTGCAAGGCCAGAAGGATTTGAAGACCGTCGCGCGGCTGATTCTTTCCGAGCTGGCCCCGGTCGTCGCGGCACAGCACGGCGTGTTTTACGTGCTCGATTCGCGCGAAGCGCCACCGACGCTTACGCTGCTCGCAAGCTATGGCGGCAAGGGACAAAGCACACTTGGTTCGCGGCTCGAGCTCGGCGAAGGGCTGGTCGGCCAGTGTGCGGTCGAGCGCGAGAAGATCCTGCTCTCCGATGTGCCGGTCAACTATTTGTCGATCTTCTCTGGCCTCGGCGCCGCGCCGCCGCAGAGCATCCTCGTGATGCCGATCGTGTTCGAGGACCAGGTCCGCGGCGTGCTCGAGCTCGCGTCGTTCAACCGCTTCAGTCCGACACACGAGGCGTTCCTCGACCAGCTGGCCGAATCGATCGGCATCGTGATCAACACGATCGAAGCGAACACCCGGACCGAGGACCTCTTGACGCAGTCGCAGTCGCTCGCGCAGGAGCTGCAAAGCCGCCAGCTCGAGCTGCAGCAGACGAACCAGGAGCTCGAGGAAAAGGCCGGACTGCTCGCGCACCAGAACCAGGAGGTCGAGCGCAAGAACCAGGAAGTGGAGCAGGCGCGAAAAGCGCTGGAAGAGAAAGCGGAGCAGCTCGCGCTGACGTCGAAGTACAAGTCCGAGTTCCTCGCCAACATGTCGCATGAGCTGCGCACGCCGTTGAACAGCCTCCTGATCCTGTCCGACCAGCTGTGCAAGAACCCGACCGGCAATCTCTTGCCCCGTCAGGTCGAATTCTCGAAGACGATCCACGCGTCGGGCAACGATCTGCTTACGCTGATCAACGACATACTGGACTTGTCGAAGATCGAATCGGGCACGGTCGCGATGGACCCGACCGATCTCTTGTTCGAGGATCTGCGCCGCTACGTCGAGCGCACGTTCCGCCATGTCGCCGAAGCGAAAAGCCTGTCGTTCTTCATTCGCGTCGACCCGACACTTCCGTCCGCGATGTTCACCGACGTCAAGCGACTGCAGCAGGTGCTGAAGAACCTGTTGTCGAACGCGTTCAAGTTCACGCACCAGGGCGGCGTCACGCTCACCGTCGAGCGCGCGGAAGCGGGCTGGAATCGGGACCTCGAGACGCTGAATCGCGCCACCGACGTCGTCGCGATCTCCGTGACCGACACCGGCATCGGCATCCTGCCGGACAAGCAGCAGATCATCTTCGAGGCGTTCCAGCAGGCCGACGGCAGCACGAGCCGCAAGTACGGCGGCACGGGCTTGGGACTTGCGATCAGCCGCGAGCTGTCGCGGCTTCTCGGCGGCGAGATCAGGCTTGCGAGCGTGCCGCGCGCCGGCAGCACGTTCACGCTGTATCTGCCGCTCGTGTTCGTGGCGCGTTCGACGCGCAAAGGCAGCGAGCGCAACGTCATCGACGTCGTCGAGGCGGTCAATGACGAGTCGCTCGCGGAAGCGAAGACCACCGTTCGTCCGACCGGCGATCTGGATGCCCGCCGTCGCTTCGAGCAAGCGATGCGGCCGGCGGCCACCGAGGTTTCCCATCCGGATGCGCCACGGCTGGTCAACGAGGTTGGCGACGACCGCGACAACGTGCTGCCCGGCGACGCCGTCGTTCTCATCGTCGAGAATGAGAGCATGTTCGCGCGCTATCTGCTCGACGCCGTGCGCGATCGCGGCATGAAAGGCATCACCACGTCGCTCGGGGTCACCGCGCTTGCGCTCGCGGCTGAATACAAGCTGAGCGCGATCACGCTCGACATCCATCTGCCCGACATCGAAGGATGGCGCGTGCTCGACCGGTTGAAGAACGATCCGGTGACGCGCCATGTGCCGGTCGCCGTGATCTCGACCGACGAGGCGCGCGATCGCGCGCTCGAATCAGGCGCGTACGCGTTCCTCGCGAAGCCGGTGCAAAACGAAGCGCAGATCGACGCGCTTCTCGCCAAGCTCCGCCAGTTCGTTGCCCGTGACACGCGTACGCTGCTTGCGGTGAGCGCCGATGCGCAACGGCGGGAATGGCTTGCCGATTACCTGGCCGGCGACGACGTTCGCGTCGTCACGGCGCCCGACATCGAAACGGCGTGCGCCGTCCTCAAGGCGGAGAGCATCGACGCCGTCGTTTGGGATGCCGACATGCCCGTTTCCGCTTCCGAGAAGTGCTTGCCGGCGATTTCCGAAGGAGAGACGGAAGATCGTCTACCCGTCGTCGTCTATGGCGCCGCCAGCGATGCAAGGACCGGCTGGCGTTCGCTCGGTCGGCGCGCGATCGTGCGTCTGGCCACGTCGGCCGAGGCGTTGCTCGACCAGACGGCCTTCGTGCTGCACCGCCAGCCGGTTCGCATGCCCGAAGCGCATCGCGTGGTGCTACGCAGCCTGCACGAGGCGAACGAGGTCCTGACGGGGCGGCGCGCGATGATCGTCGACGACGACATGCGCAACATCTTTGCGCTCAGCACGTTGCTCGAGGACAGGGGCATGCACATCGTCGCGCACGACAACGGGCGCGCCGCCGTCGGATCGCTCAAGAGCGGCCAGTCGGTCGATGTGATCCTGATGGACATCATGATGCCCGAGATGGACGGCATCGACACGATTCGCGAGATCCGCAAGATCCCCGCGTGCAAGGACATTCCGATCATCGCGGTGACGGCGAAGGCGATGAAGGGCGATCGCGAGAAGTGCATGGAGGCCGGCGCCTGGGATTACCTGTCGAAGCCGGTCGATACCGAACTGATGGTCGGCGTGCTGCGGGCCTGGCTCGCTCGATGACGGAATCATCCGAAGCGACCGGAGGGCGCGAGGTCGCGCAGCGGGAGGCTTCGGCTGAACGCGCGCCGATACTCGTCGTCGACGACAGGCCCGACAAGCTGCTCGCGCTGTCGTCGGTGCTGGAAGAGCTCGGGCAGGACATCGTCACCGCGGCGTCGGGCGAGGAAGCGCTGAAGCACGTGCTCGCGCAAGAGTTCGCCGTCATCCTGCTCGACGTCAACATGCCTGGGCTCGACGGTCTCGAGACGGCGGCGCTGATTCGCAAGCGGCGCAAGTCGGCGCACACGCCGATCATCTTCATCACGTCCGATTTCGGTGACGATGCGCATTCGCGACGTGGCTATTCGCTCGGCGCCGTCGACTACATCGCTTCACCGGTCGTGCCGGAGATCCTGCGCGCGAAGGTTCGCGTTTTCGTCGAGCTGTTCCTGCTCGCGCGGCAGGCGGCGCACCAGGCGCAGCAGCAGCTTGCGCTCGCCCAGGAGAGGGCCGGGCGTGAAGCAGCCGAGCGATCGGCCCAGCGGCTTGCGTTTCTCGCGCGCGCAAGCGGGGCCCTTGCCGCATCGCTCGATGTGCAGGCGACGGCAAGAGAGATCGGTTGCGTCGTCGTGCCGCACCTATGCGATGTGGCGCTGCTGACGTTCACCGCGCGCGACGATCAGCCCCAATCGACCCACCACATCACGCATGTCGGTAGCGATGGCGATGTCACGAGCCGCCCGCTCGGCGAAACGATCGACGCTTCGCTGTTGTCGATGATCGATCGCGTCGCGGCAACCGGCGTCCTGCAGGAGCTTCTCGACGGGAAGGCCGACGACACGATTGCGCTGCCGGACCATCGAGAGGCGCATTCGATCGTCGTCATGCCGCTCAACGTCCGCGGCCACGCGATTGCGGTGTTGACGCTCGCGATGACCGGCTACCGCCGCTTCGACGCCGATGCGATCTCGGTCGGCGTCGATGTCGCGGCGCGCTCGTCGGCCGCCCTCGACAACGCGTTTCTGCACCAGCGCATCCAGGAGTCGGACCAGCGCAAGGACGAGTTCCTCGCGATGCTTGCGCACGAGCTGCGCAATCCGCTCGCGCCGATCGCGAATGCGGTTCACGTGCTGAAGGCGGCAGGCAGCGGTGATGAGACGGTGAGCTGGGCGCGCGACCTGATCGGCCGGCAACTGAAGCAACTGACGCGATTGGTCGACGATCTGCTCGACCTGTCGCGCATCACGCGTGACAAGATCGAGCTCAAGCTCGAAACGCTCCACGTTGCGGACCTCGTCACGGCCGCGGTGGAGACGAGCCGCCCGCTGATCGACGCGCAGCAGCACACGCTCAACGTGTCGTTGCCCGAGGCGCCGGTCACGGTGCGAGGCGACTTCGCGCGCGTGACGCAGATCTTCGGCAACCTGATCAACAACGCGGCGAAATACACCGATCCGGGAGGCACGATCGACGTGGAGCTCGCGCGCGACGGCGACCACGCCGTGTTCCGCGTTCGCGACACGGGCGTCGGCATTCCGGCGCATGCGCTCGCGACGGTGTTCGAGCCGTTCATGCAGCTCGACCGCACGCTGGATCGCTCACAGGGCGGCCTCGGCATCGGGTTGACGCTGGTGCGAAAGCTGGTCGAGATGCAGGGCGGAAGCGTCGCGGCGCACAGCGCCGGGTCGGGGAAGGGAAGCGAGTTCGTCGTTCGTCTACCGCTCGTTCGGGCGCCTGGTGTCGGGTCCGCAGTGACCGCCGGGTCGAGCGCCATCGCGAACGACACGGTCGGCGCGCCGCTGACCGTCCTCGTCGTCGACGACAACAACGACGTCGCCGAAAGCACGGCGATCCTCCTTCGCTTCGCCGGGTGCAACGTGCACGTCGCGGGCGATGGCAAGACGGCGCTTGCCGCGCTCGATGCACTGCGTCCGGACGCATTGCTGCTCGACATCGGGCTGCCGGGAATGGACGGCTATCAGGTCGCCGCGCGCGTGCGCGAACGCCCGGAATTTCAGCGCACGCTGATCGTTGCCGTCTCCGGGTACGGTCAGGAGGAGTACCAGGCGCGCTCGCGCGAAGCCGGCGTCGATCATCATCTGGTGAAGCCGGTCGACGCGGCGACGGTGATGAAGCTCTTATCCGGGCATTCGCGGCGACGCGACGCGACGTCGGATACCGCGTCGACGCTGCCGCATTAGGGGGCGGCAGCGCACGACAGCGTGACGCGCGCGATCGTGCCGCCACCGTCGCGCGGCAGCAGGTCGAAGCGCCCACCGTGCAGTCGGGCAATTCGATCCACGATCGCAAGCCCCAGGCCTGCGCCGGCGGCGCCATCGTGGCGCGCGCGCGAATCATCGGCGCGCGTGAACGGACGCTTCAGCCGCTCGACATCCGCCGTGTCGATGCCCGGCCCGCGATCGACGACCTCGATGATCGCAGCGTCGCGCTTCGCCGACGTCGTGATCTCGACCGGTGGTGCGCCGTAGGCCAGCGCGTTGTCGACGAGGTTCGCGATCAGGCGGAGGATCGCCGTGCGTCGCATGGGAAACGGCGCGAGCGTGCCCGGCTTGAAGCGCACATCGCGGCCGGTGTTCGCATAACGCTCGGCGACGCTTTGCGCGATCTGATTTAGATCGCCGGTCTCCACAGTGGCGCTTTGCTCGCCGCGCGCGAAATCGAGGAACTGGCCGATCACGCGGTCCATTTCCTCGATGTCGGCGATCATGCCGTGACGAGTGGATGCATCGGCGCTCGACAGCTCGACGCCGAGCCGCAGCCGGGCAAGCGGTGTGCGCAGGTCGTGCGACACGCCAGCGAGCAGCACGGCACGATCATGCTCGATCTGTCGAAGGTTCGCGAGCATCGTATTGAAGCCGCGATTGACTGCGGCGATCTCGGACGGACCGGTTTCGGGTAGCAGTGCCGACGTGTCGCCGCGGCCGACGCGGGCGACGGCCGATTCGAGCTGTCGCAGCGGCCGCGACAGATAGCGCGCGAAGATGAACGCCGCGATGATCAGCGCCAGCGCCAGCGAACCGCTGATCACGAGCGCGCGCGACGGTTCGTTACCTTCGCCAGGGCGTGGCGGCAATGGAAAGCCGACCCAGTAGACGTTGCTCCCTGCGGGCAGACGTACCCAGAGACTTTGCGTGCGGGGCTGTGCGCGCACTTCGACGCCGGGGCCGAGCGCTTCGGTGAAGCGCGACTCGAGTTGCGCGAGCACCGGCACGAGCCTCGCGATCGGACCGAGTCGCGAGTCGTTGGCTTCGTCCGCGTCGCGCATCGCCACAATGGCGTCGTCGGCATCGCGCATGCGCGCTCGCGCTTCGCCGCGGCGCAGCGCCTCGCCGTCGGCGGCCGGCGGTCCGCGCCATCCGCTGCCCGGACGCCATCCGCTGCTGGTGAAGCCCGACGGCTCGCGTTCATCGGCGGCAACGATGCGCACTCCGTTGCGCCGTCCCAGCCGGCCGAGCGTCTCGCGCCGGCCTTCGGTCGGCACGCTTTCGAGTGATGCGCGCAAGCTTTGCAGCTGCACGATCTTGGTGTCGCCGAAATGACGCAGAAGAAGCGCGGCGCGATCCTGGCGGAACAGCACGATCGTCGCGGTCAGCGCGAGCGCGAGCACGCCGACCAAGAGCAGCGCAAGCCGCCCGAACAGCGAGGAGGGCCACAGTTTCATTCCGCTGCGTCGGTCGATGTCGGCTCGACGTCGTCGTCGGGCACGTAGACATAACCGAACCCCCACACCGTCTGGATGTAGCGCGGCTTGCTCGCATCGGGCTCGATCAGCTTGCGCAACCGCGAGACCTGCACGTCGATGGCGCGGTCGAACAGCTCGTGATCGCGACCGCGCGCGAGCAGCATGAGCTTCTCGCGGGCGAGCGGCTGTCGAGCGTGCTGCAGGAACACCTTGACGAGCGCGAACTCGCCGGTCGTCAATGTGGTCGTCTCGCCATCTCGCGAGAGGGTGCGCGCGGCGAGATCGAGCACGAAACGACCGAAGCGGACACGTCCCTGATCCGACGGCGCACCCGGTGTGATCCGTTCGCCATGCCGGCGAAGCACCGCGTGGATGCGGGCAACGAGCTCCCGCGGGTTGAACGGCTTCGGCAGGTAATCGTCCGCACCCATTTCGAGGCCGACGATGCGATCGACGTCCTCGCCTTTCGCGGTGAGCATGATGATCGGCACCGATTCGCCGGCGCCGCGGAGCCGTCGGCAGACCGCGAGCCCGTCCTCGCCCGGCAACATGAGGTCGAGCACCAGAAGATGCGGCGGATCGCGCTGCAGCCGCTTGTCGAGCTCGCGCGAATCGGCGATTGCGCGCACCTCGAATCCCTGCTCAGAGAGGTAGCGGGTCAAAAGGTCGCGAAGGCGGACGTCGTCGTCGACGACGAGGATCTTGGGCGGCGCGGGCTTCATTCGTCGATTGGAACGCGGGAATGGCCGACGATCCCGCGGGAAAGTGTTGCGAATTGTAACGACGGCGCAGGCCGGAAACCGTCGGTTGCAACCGGTTCCAGTGTTGCGCGGAATTCCTGCGCAGCATGGCTCTCCTAAGTCAGTCGGCCGCGCTTCGCGGCCCAATTTGGACAACCCGGACAACGAAAGGAATCGACATGCCAGCAAGAACTCTTCGCGGCGTTGCCATCGCCGCTGGACTCGCAGCCGCGCTCATCGCGACCGCACCGTATGCGCAGGGCCATGGGCATCGCGCCCATCATGGAATGCACGGCGGCGGACAGATCGAGCACGCGATCGCACAGGTCAAGGAGCAACTCGCGTTGACCAGCGCCCAACAGATCCTGTGGGACAACGCGGTGGCAGCGACGAAGGCGGCGCGACAGGCAGGCCGGGCGGAACTCGGGCGCACGCGGGCCGTGCTCAAGGCCGAGATCGCCAAGCCCGAGCCGGATCTCGCGGCGCTGGCGGCCGTTGCGGACGAGGCGCAGGCCGCGCACCAGGCAGTGCGTCGCCAGGTCCGCGACGAATGGCTCAAGCTGTACGCCACGTTCAGCCCGGCGCAGAAGGCCGTCGTGCGCGATCAGCTGGCGAATCGGCTCGAGCGCTTCGAGCGGTTCCGCGAACGCATGCACGAGCGGTTCTCCGGCCGGCAGGGCTAGCGCGGGCCAACGGGTGTCGAAAGGCCGCCTTCGGCGGCCTTTCGCGTTGCTGCGGCACGTTGGTCAGACGATTTGATGCGCAGGCTCGTTTGATGCTTACGCTCCGGTGGAAGCGTCCGCCATGAACGACGACAGCGCAGCCTGGTTGACCGATAGCGGCCGCTATGCGCCAAGCGACGGGCGCACGGAGCTGCGCCGCGCGCTTTCGGCGTATCGCCAGGAGCTTCGACGCACGCGGACGTTGCTCGCGCAGCTGCGGCACGTCCTTAAACGGGCGGCGGCGAAGGGTGACACGCCGCGGCAGTCGTAGCCCGTAACAAGGAGCGTCGCGGTCCTCGGGTCAAGCCACCGATCGCAGGTTCGCGGGTGATGTGGAGGCGAGCAGTGCAGCGGCAGCCGCGGCTAACGCGCCCGGTACTACCGGCTTGCGCAACAGGACCAGGCCCGCAGAGCGGACCGCGTGCGCGGCGGCGAAGCTCGTGTCGCCGGAAACGACGAGCGCAGGCACGCGAAAGCCGAGCTCCTGTCGCAGCGTGACGACGGCATCGAGTCCGCTGCCGTCCGCGTCCAGTCGCAGATCCGCCACGATCAAGTCGGGATAGCGCTCGATACGGCCGAGGTCGGCGAGCGTCTCGTCGACGCTGCAACCGCCGGCAACCGTCGCACCCCACGTGGAAAAGAGCGCGCGCATTGCATCGACCGCTGCGACGTCATCGTCGATCACCGCGACGATCGCACCCGAAAGCATGCCGTTGATGCCGTCGCTACGCCGCGCGCGCGAGGCGCTTTCGTGAGGTAACGGCGCTCGTAGATCGGTGACGCGCGGCGCGGTCACGCTAAACCGCGAGCCGCGACCGGTCCGCGAGTCGAGCACGATGTCGTGACCCAGCAGATTGCAGAACCGGCGGACGATCGCGAGACCGAGTCCCATGCCGCGCGCCGCCTGAGACGACGACGCCGACGAGCGTATCTGAAAGAACTCTTCGAAGATCCGCTCGCGATGTTCCGCTGCAATGCCGACGCCGCTGTCCACGACGTCGATCACGACATTCGTGCCACGTCGCCTTGCACCGAGCACGACGCCGCCCGCACGCGTGTAGCGCACCGCATTGCCGACGAGATTGCGCAGGATGCGCGAAAGCAGCGCCGGATCGCTGTCGACGGCGAGCCGCGTCCCCACGGCGGCGAGCCGCAGTCCCTTCGCTTCGGCCATCGGCGCAAACTCGCCGGCGATTTCCGCGAACAATGGACCGAGTGGTACGCGAGCGCGATCGGCGACGAGCACGCCTGCTTCGAGCTTCGACAAGTCGATCAGCTGCCCGAACTGTGCTTCCAGCGCCTCGAGCGCCTGCTGGATGCGGGAGATGAGCGAGCGCGGCTCCGGTTCTGCGATGCGAGCGGCCAATGCGCCGACGAACAACCCCACCGCGTGCAACGGTTGTCGCAAGTCATGGCTCGCAGCAACGAGGAGCTGCGACTTCGCGCGATTCGCCGTTTCGGCGGCCGCCCGCGCCTCGATCGCGGCGCGCGTCTGTCCTTTCAGCTCGGCGATCAGGTCGACGTTCTCGTAACGCGTCGCCAGCGCGTGCGTCAGGATGTCGTTCACGCGATGGCCGAATGCGATGACGAAGCCCAAAACGACCGTCATTACGAACGCGATATACAAGTGCACGGCGTCGGCTTCCCACGCGACTCGCAGGATCAACGGCACGAGCGCCGGTAGCACGAAACCGTAAAACGAGGGGCGCCATACAGCGGTGAGATTGAGTCCGCCGAGAACGACACCGAACAGGCAGACGATCAGGAGCGCCTGGTGCGCCTCCGATTCGGGAAACATCGTGACGGCGGCAAGACCCCAGAGCGCCCCCGCGGCGGCCGAGCCGCAGGCCCAGTAGCGCCCCCATCGGGCCGCTGCGTCGGCGCCAGGCCGCGCCCGGCTCCAGGCCACGGTCAGTCGCCAACGCCAGAACTGGTTGACGAGCACGAGCGCGAACCACCCGAAAAGCAATGCGAGCGGCACGACGCTCCACATCGCCACTGTCAGCAGGGCAGCGCCGAGCAGCATCGACGCTGTCGTGCGCGACCAGCTCGCGTAGATCGTCGCGACCTGGTCGACACGTGCTCGTGCGATGAGCGCGGGGGAAACGCCGGACAACGGAGTCATCGCAAGGCCGCCTGAGAATCGTCAATGACGCGCGAACGCCTGCACCGGCACGCCGCGACGTGCGAGCTCGCAGATCGCCTGCGATCGCGTGCGCACGTTCAGCGCGCGCAGGATCGCCGACACATGCACTTTGACGGTGCCCTCCGATAGATTGAGATCGCGGCAGATCATCTTGTTCGGCATGCCTTGCAGCAGGAGCCGCAGGACCTCGGACTGACGCTGCGTGAGGCCGAGCGCGTCGTACAGCGGATCGCACGACGTCGCCGGCTGGCTTCGCGAGAGCTCGGGCCGTCGGCACGGCCGGCGTTCGAGCAGTCGCTGCACGGTATCGACGAGTTGGCCGGCATTGGCGGTCTTCGCGATGAACGCGCGCGCACCCGAACCCAGCGCATTGTCGACGGTGGCGCGATCATGCGTCGCCGAGAGCACGGCGATCGCAAGGCGCGGGAAGTCGCGTCGCAGCCGGCCGAGGAGCTCGAGGCCCCGCACCCCCGGCAATGCGAGGTCGAGCAGCACCAGCGCCATGTCCGGATGCGCGGCGAGGAGCGCATAAGTCTCATCGCGCGTGCTGGCCCCGTAGACGGTCACCGGATGATTCATCTCGGGCAGCAGTTGTGAAAGAGCGGAGACGACCAGCGGGTGGTCGTCGACGACGAGGATCTTCATGGCGCCTCCATTCGCGTAGCTTTCTCGTAGCCTAGGTGAATCCGTAAATCGCCGATACCTGTCAGATATGACAGGTATACGCAGCCCTCGGTCTTTTCGCCTTCGGCCGAATGGCGTAGGCGCATCGTTTGCGCGACGGCAATGATGGAACGAGCGTTCGGTTACGCTAGCGACTTCGCCACGCTGGCCGATGCTGCGCACTCGAACAGCAAGACGCGTCGTGTTCCAACGCTTCGAACAATTCGTCGACCCGTACCCCGAGCGCGTGCCCGCTTCCATGCCGCGCGGCTTCGGCGCGTTCCTTTGGGCGTGCACCGAAGGGTTGCGTCCGTATCTCATTGCGCTCGTCGTGCTGAC
>DATLNR010000074.1:0-11547 GCA_035536655.1 Casimicrobiaceae bacterium | reverse complement strand
TCGCCGCTCTTGAGCTTGCGCTCACCGGGGATGCCGTGACAGACGACGTGGTTGATCGACGTGCACAGCGAAGCCGGGTAGGGCGCATGACCCGGCGGCGCATAGTTCAGCGTCGCCGGAACCGTCCCTTGCACATCGACCATGTAATCATGCGCCAGCTTGTCGAGCTCGCCCGTCGCAACACCGGCCTTGACGTGCGGCGTCAGGAAGTCGAGCACTTCGGCCGCGAGGCGGCCGGCGACGCGCATGCCCTCGATGTCCTCAGGCGTCTTGATGGTGACCGACATAGTTTGCGAAGCTCGCACGGGGGGATCAGCTCCGCAAGAGCTCGTTGATGCTGGTCTTCGCGCGCGTCTTCGCATCGACGCGCTTGACGATGACCGCGCAGTAGAGGTGACAGTTGCCTTCACTCGACGGAAGGCTGCCGGCGACGACGACCGATCCAGCCGGGACGCGACCATAGGCCACCTCTCCGGTGGCGCGATCGTAGATCTTCGTGCTCTGGCCGATGAACACGCCCATGCCGAGCACGCAATCGTGCTCGACGACGACGCCTTCGACGACCTCCGAGCGCGCGCCGATGAAGCAGTTGTCCTCGATGATCGTCGGATTCGCCTGCAACGGTTCGAGCACGCCGCCGATGCCGACGCCGCCGGAAAGGTGCACGTTCCTCCCGATCTGCGCGCAGGAGCCGACGGTCGCCCAGGTGTCGACCATCGTGCCCTCGTCGACATAGGCGCCGACGTTCACGTACGACGGCATGAGGACGACGTTTCTCGCAATGTAAGCGCCGCGTCGCGCGACGGCCGGCGGGACGATGCGAACGGCCGCTTCCTCGAAATCGCGGTTCGTGAAGCGCGCGAACTTGTTCGGAACCTTGTCATAGAACGCGAGCGTGGCGTCGGCGCCAAGCGGCTGCGCCAGGCGCATCGGGACGTTGTCGGCAAGTCGAAACGACAGAAGCACGGCCTTCTTGATCCACTGATGCGTGATCCACGCGCCCGAAGTCTTTTCGGCGACGCGCAGCTCTCCCTGATCGAGCGCCGTGATGACGCGCTCGACCGCTTCCCGCACCGGCCCCGGCGTGCTCTTCGCCGAAAGCTCGCTGCGGCCTTCCCAAGCCTCGTCGATCGTGCGTTGCAGGTCCACGCACGAATTCTACCGCGCGGTCGTTCTAAGTCGGCGCGAGGAGCCGCCGGTACGAGCGCACGAGCAGCGCCGGCAACGTGTACATCGGGATCTGCGCGAGCGCGAAGAACACGATCACCTCGAAGCTCGCCCGGCCTTCGAGCGCGACGAGCACGAGTCCCATGTTGCAGTTTCCCGAGACGAGCGCAACGGAAAGCGCCTCGCGGCGACCGAGATGGCGAAATGCGAAGTAGCCTGCCGCCTGCAATCCGAGGTTGAACGCGTACGCGGCAACGAGCGCGATGACGACGTAGGCGGGATTCGCGATTGCGTACGCGGTGACGCCGTCCATGATGGCGAGGCCGAAAAGCACGAGATTGACGACGGTCAACCCGTCGAGCAGCTCGCGTTTCGCGATCAGCTTCGGCTGCGGAACGACGAGACGGATCAGCCATGCGGCGCCGAACGCCGCGCCGACCAGCACGGCGAGGCGAAGCATGAATGTGAAGAGGTCGATCTCGAGCGTCACGCCGACGAGCGCTGAAGCGATCGGCGGAAGCGTCAGCGGAACGAGCGCCGTCGCGCACAACACGGCGACGATCGCGAGCGTCGCATCGAGGCCGACGATCAACGCGATGGCGACCGATGAAACGATGGGCGACGACGCGGCCATCATCACGAGCGCCTGCCGCAGCGGCTCGGGAAAGCCGACCGACACAAGTGCCGTCGATGCTCCCCAAACCAGGACGGGTGAAATGCCGAGCAGCCACACGATCAACAGAGCGGCCGTCCCGGCGCGATGCCGCCACGCCGCGACTGCGCTCCAATCGAGACGCACGAGTGCGAGCGTCAATGGAATCAGCAGCGTCGGAATGAGCAGCGGCTTCGCGAGTGCCGCGAGCGGCGGAACGACGAGGCCGAGCAGGACGCCGCCGGCCATGAAGAGCGTGGCGTGGCGGCCGAGATATTTCAGCATTCAGCAATCAGCTTTCAGCCTTCAGCAAAAGCGAGCCGAGGCGCACGGGGCGTCTTTTGCTGAAAGCTGACCGCTGACAGCAGATAGCTGGAACTTACATCGCCTTGAAGCGATGCGCAAACGTTCGCGACACGGTCAGCTTCTCCGGCCGGCTCTTCAGCGTGATCACCGGCTGGTCGCGCCAGTCGCGCTCGACGTTGGCGATCGCGCGCAGGCTCACGATCGTGCTGCGATGGATCTGCCAGAACGCTTCCGGGTCGAGCTCTTCGTAGAGCTCCTTGATCGGTTTCTTGATCAGCGCTTCGCCGTCGGCGGTGACCACTTTCGTGTACTTGTCCTCGGCCTGGAAGAACAGCACGTCCTCGACGGCGAGCATCCGCATCGACGCGCCGAGCGACGCGCGGATCCACCTGAGGTACGGGTCGCCGCCGCGATGGTTGAGCCGCTGGATCAACGCCTCGATGTCGTGCGGCGTCGACGAAAGCCGCGACTTGAGCCGCGCAACGACTTTCGTCAGACGCTCGCTCGTGACCGGCTTCAGCAGGTAGTCGATCGCGCCTTCCTCGAACGCCTCGACCGCATGGTCGTCATACGCCGTCACGAACACGACATGCGCACGCCCGCCGATCGAGCGCGCGGTTTCGAGCCCCGAGAGTCCCGGCATGTGGATGTCGAGGAACGCGATGTCGGTCGGCGCCGCGTCGAACAGCGCGAGCGCTTCGGCGCCGTTGCCGGCCTCGATCGCGATCGCGAGCTCGGGCCAGGTTTCGGAGAGCCGGCGCTTGAGTTGCTCGCGCAACAGCGGCTCGTCGTCGGCGATCAGCGCCGTCGGCATCGTCAGTGGCGCCGGGCCGTCCCAAGCCACTGACTGCGCCCCCTCGGGGGGCAGCGAGCGCCGCATGCGTGGGGGTCGTTCATCGTTTACTGTTGCTCGTGCGGGACGGCGATGATCGCTCGTGCGCCATGCGGCTGCACGTCCTCGATGGTAAAGCGTCCGCGTTGACCGAACAGCGCAGCGAGGCGCTCGCGGAGGTTCGATAGACCGACGCCGTCACCCGCCGTGTCGCTGCGCTGGCGCATCGACAATCCGCGGCCGCTGTCGGTGACCGTGACGACGACGCGGTCCGCTTCGCGCCGCGCATCGATCATGATTGTTCCACCCTCGACGGCAGGCTCGACACCGTGCTTGATCGCGTTCTCGACAAGCGAGATCAGCATGTTCGGCGGAAACGCATGCGACGCGAGTTCGGGAGGCAGCGAGACCTGGAACGCGAGGCGCGAGCCCATCCTGATCTTCAGAATCTCGAGATACGCCGCCGCGAGGTCGATCTCGCGACCAAGCGTCGACGAGTGTGCGCGAAATTGCGGCAGCGCGGCGCGAAGGTAGGCGATCAGGTGACCGAGCAGGCGATGGGCTTGCGGCGGGTCCGTCTCGGTCAGGAACTGAACCGACGCCAGCGTGTTGAACAGGAAATGCGGCTCGACCTGCGCCTGCATCAGCTTCAACTCCGCCTCGACGGCTTGCTTCGCGAGCAGGTTGCGCTCCGACTCCGCGCGATGCAGCGCTTCGGCGGCACGCGTTTCGCGGAACTTGACGAAGAACAACAGGCTGATCAGGAGCCCGTTCAAAAACGCCTGCACGATGTTCCAGGCGAACACCATCCATCGCTCGCGCACGTAGTCGACGGAGTAGCCTTTCAGCAGGATGACGAGCAGCACGCCGGCGACGACCGCAATGGCGATCGCTGCCAGCATCGAGAGCATCGGTCGCGGCTTGTCCCATGGCGCGACGACGTTGATCGCATAGGCGATGCACAAGCCGTAGATCTGCGTCGTCAGCAGCGGATGCCAGAACGGACGGGGATCGTTGTTCCACAGGATCAACGCGATGCCAGTGTTGATCGCGACGATCAGCGCGAGCGTCATCGGCCGTGCCTTGAAACCCCGGGCGAGCGCAGCCATCGCGTTCCCGGCGAAAGACGGAGCAGCGAGCGTCGACATGGCGGTCATTCTAGGCGCTCGCTGGCGCGCGCACGGCGGCGCCGATGAGGCGTCGCCCGCTCGGACGAGGCGGCCTTCTAGCGGCGTCGGACGAAGGCGACAATCCGCTCGATCGCCTCCGCGCATTCGGCGAAAGGCGCGACCAGCGCGATCCGGATGCGGTTGCGGCCTGGATTCGTCCCATGTGCGTCGCGCGCGAGGTAGCTGCCCGGAAGCACCAGCACATTCTCTTCGGCGAAGAGCGCGCGAGCGAACTGCGCGTCCTCGAACGGTGTGCGGGCCCACAGATAGAACGCGGCCTCGGGCATCGGGCACTCGAGCACGCTCGCCAGCCGCGGCTGCAGGCGCGCGAACTTTTCGGCATAGCTCGCCCGGTTCCGGACGACGTGCGCCTCGTCGCGCCAGGCCGCAAGACTTGCGGCGGCCACGGCCGGCGACATCGCCGACCCGTGATACGTCCGATAGAGCAGGAAGCGCTTGACCAATGAAGCGTCACCGGCGACATAACCCGAACGAAGTCCCGGCGCGTTCGATCGCTTCGACAGGCTGCCGAACGTGACAAGCCGGGGATAGCCGGCGCGACCGCAGACTCGCGCAGCGGCGAGCGCGCCGAGTGCGGGACGCGATTCGTCGAAATAAACCTCTGAATAGCATTCGTCGGCCGCGATGGCGAACCCATGTCGATCGGAGAGCGCGAACAGCGTCTCCCACTCGGCGAGCGTTGCGACGCGTCCCGTGGGATTGTCCGGCGAGCACACGTACAGTAATTGCGTGCGCGCCCACACGTTGTCAGAAACGCTGCGCCAGTCGGGCGCGAAGCCGTTCGCTGCATCCGCGTTGACGTACCAGGCATCCGCTCCTGCAAGCAAAGCGGCGCCTTCGTAGATCTGATAGAACGGATTCGGCATGACGACGGTCGCGCCCGGTCGGCTCGCATCGACGAGCGCCTGCGCGAAGCCAAACAGCGCCTCCCGGCTGCCGAGCGTCGGCAGCACCTCGCTTGCTGCATCGAGCGAATCGAGCCGATGCCGCCGTTTGAGCCATACCGCGATCGCTTCGCGTAGCGGCGGCGCGCCGGCCGTCATGGGATAATTTGCAAGCCCCTGTCCCGCCGATGCGAGCGCGTCGGTGACAAGATGCGGCGTCGGATGCTTGGGCTCGCCGATCGACATCGAGATCGCCGGCTTCTTCGCGTCGGGCACGACGCCGTCAAGCAGTGCGCGCAACCGCTCGAACGGGTAAGGATGCAGAAGATCAAGGCGCGGATTCAACGATGGCTCGACGCTGTCAGAGTCGCGGCGATTATAGGATGCGCTATCGTCGTCGATCGTCGCATCGAGGGTGATCGCGATTGAAGCCGCATCCGTCGTGAACGCGAATCGCGACTCTTACGCTTCGCGTATCGCCGTAGTCCTGGCCAACGCAATTGCCTTCGCGGTGCTTGCGGCGGTCGCCGCGTACTGGGGTTGGCGCTGGCTCGGTCCTTCGCGCGTGCATTTGCCTCCGCCCGTCACGGGCGATCCGGCAAGCGTGTTTGCGGCGTCGCCACCGTTCGGCTCAGGGAATGAGGCTGCGCCCCCCGTCGTTGCAACGACCGCCGCCGCATCGCCCGACGTGCGCCTGCTCGGCGTGTTGTCGCAGCGCGATGGGCGCGGTCAGGCGCTGTTCCGCCTGCCTGATGGCGGCGCAACGCTCGTCGACACCGGGAATGCGATTCGTCCCGGCACGACGCTCGTCAGTGTGCAAACCGATGGCGTGACCGTTCGCGATGACGCCGGCGAGCGGACGATCGCGCTACGTTCTCAGCCGGCGCCGCCCGGGACATCAGCCGCCAGTCGCGCAGCCGTCGCGACGTCGCCGGCATGCACGATCCCCGCGGATTTCAAGGGCGGCGTCGTCAGGCTCAATGCCGAGCTCGTGCAAGGATTGATGGCTCAGCCCGAGGCGCTGCGCAGCATGGCGCACTCGCAAGGGGATGCGCTCGTGATCAGCGAGGAGTCCGGGTTCGCCGCGATGCTCGGTATGCGCAAGGGCGATCGGGTGACGCAAGCGAACGGCATCGCGTTGCGTGCGCCCGACGACGTCATTGTCGCGGTGCTGCGGCCACTCGCGGCGAGTCAACCGGTGCGACTCGTCGGCACGCGCGGCAATGAGGCGCGCGAGCTGATGGTTCTGAACGCGAGCGTTTGCAACAGCCGATGAACGACGATCAGCGCGTCGGCGTTCCCGGCGGCAACCACCGAAGAACATCGAGCGGCAGGTCGGCGCCGCCGGTTGCCGGCCAGCGCTCGTGCGGCACCCCGACTCCGATGTAGCCCCAGCGGGCGACGATCGTCGGCATGCCGGCCGCGATGCCCGCGTTGATGTCGCGCAGGTCGTCGCCAACGTAAACGCAACGCTGCGGCGGGATCCGTAGCGCCCGCGCGGCGTGGAGCAGCGGCTCGGGATGCGGCTTCGGATGCGGCGTCGTGTCGCCGCTGACGATCGTGCCGGCGCGCGTGTCGAGTTTCAGCGCTGCGAGCACCGGCAGCGTGAAGCGCGACGCCTTGTTGGTGACGACACCCCATTCAAGGCCGCGCGCCTCGATCGCTTCGAGAAGCGCTCCGACATCATCGAACAGCGCCG
This sequence comes from Casimicrobiaceae bacterium, assembly GCA_035536655.1. Classification (GTDB taxonomy): domain Bacteria; phylum Pseudomonadota; class Gammaproteobacteria; order Burkholderiales; family Casimicrobiaceae; genus VBCG01. The sequence continues at coordinate 4,817 of DATLNR010000074.1, read as the reverse complement.
TCGTGTCGGCGAGGCATGCTTCGTAGTGGAGCAGGAAAGCATCACGCAACGACGCATACGCCGGATCTTCGTGCGTGACGCCCATGCCGGCGAGCAACATGCCGCGTGCGCCGCTCGATGCATGCGGCCGGACGATCCCTTCGTCGACGGGGCCGAGACCGCGATCCGCTCGCACGCGATTCACGGCCCGCGAAAGGTCGCCCGCCGTATCCGCAAGCGTGCCGTCGAGGTCGAACAGCACCGCGTCGACGTCGAGCGGCGCCGGTTCAGCCACGTTGGAATGCCGCGAGATAGTTCACGTCGACGTCGTTCGCGACGAGGCTGAACGTGCGGGTCAATGGGTTGTAGGTGAGTCCGGTCATCGCGACGACGTCGGCGCCGGCCCGACGCGAAAAGGCTGCGAGCTCGGAGGGACGAATGAAGCGCGACCACTCGTGCGTGCCGCGCGGCAGCAGGTTCAGCACGTACTCCGCCGCGAGCACGGCGAATGCATACGACTTCGGATTGCGATTCAACGTCGAGAACACGACGATTCCGCCCCGCTTCACCAACGTGATGCACGCCCGGACAGTCGACGCCGGATCCGGCACATGCTCGAGCATTTCGAGGCAGGTGACGACGTCGAATGTCGATGGGATGTCGTCGGCCAGTGTCTCCGCCGAGATTGCGCGATAGTCGACGACGACGCCCGACTCGAGCCCGTGCAACCGCGCAACGCCGATCGACGGCTCGGACAAATCGATGCCGAGCACCTGTGCGCCGCGCGTGGCCATGCTTTCGGCGAGGATGCCGCCGCCGCAGCCGACGTCGAGCACGCGCTTGCCGTCGAGCGTCCCGGCGACTTGCTCGATCCACGAAAGGCGCAGCGGATTCATGCGATGCAGCGGACCGAAGAGCTCGCTCCCCGGGTCCCACCAGCGATGCGCGAGGGCGGAGAAGCGTGCAAGCTCGGCCGGATCGGCGTTGGTCGGGGCCGTGTTCACGTCAGTTGCGCCGGGCCGGGCTCTTTGGCGGCACTGCAGACTCGATGCAATCAGTGTCGGCCGGAAGTGCTGACCCGCGGGCGCCGTCGATCCCCGCGTTGCGGGGGCCCTCGCCGGCTGCTCGCAGCACGGCCCCAAGCAACTGACTGCGCCCCCTCTGGGGACAGCGAAGCCCAAGGGAAACGAGGCGAGCGTTCGGGTCATTCATCTCACGCCAGCCGTTGTTGCCAAGCGACGGCGCGCGAACGCAGCGACGCTTCGTCGACGCGCGTCAATCGTCGATCGTGCACAACCCGTTCGCCGTCGATCCACACGTCGGAAACGCGATCGCGGCTTGCAACGTGCACCAGATGCGAGACCGGATCGTAGACCGGCGCATCGTCCAACGCCGAGAGATCGATCGCAACGATATCCGCACATTTGCCCGCGATCAGGCTGCCGACGTCGCTATCGAGTCCGAGCGCACGCGCGCCGTCGATTGTCGCCATCGCCAGCGCTTCGCCGGCCGGCAGCGTCGCGGCGTCGCCGCTTTCCACCTTGGCGAGGAGCGCCGCGAGCCGCAGTTCGCTCATCAGGTCCTGTCGATTGTTCGAGGCCGCGCCATCGGTGCCGAGCGCCACGTTGACGCCTGCCCGCCGGAGCTTCGCGACCGGGGCGATGCCGCTCGCGAGCTTCAGGTTCGACGTCGGGCAATGCGCGACATGACAGCCATGTCGAGCAAGGAGCTCGATATCGCCTGGCGCGAGATGCACGGCGTGGACCGCGACGAACGACGGGCCGGTCACGCCGAGCCGATCGAGCCGCGCGAGCTGCGACGCGCCGGTCGCCGCGATCGACTCGTCGAGCTCGCGACGCGTCTCCTGCAGATGCGTCTGGATCGGCAGATCCAGCTCGCGCGCGTAGGTCAGGATCCGCTCGAACGTCGCATCACCGACCGTGTAGGGCGCGTGCGGCGCGAACATGAACGAAAGCCGCGGCGCATTCTTGAATGCGTCGCGCGCCGCAAGGCCGGCCTGCAGGTAGCCGTCGGCGTCGGCGGCATAGGGCGTCGGAAAGTCGAGCACGGGCAGGCCGAGCACGGCACGAAGTCCGATCGCCTGATAGCTTCGCGCCGCCGCGTCGGGGTAGAAGTACATGTCGTTGCAGCACGTGACGCCGCCGCGCAGCATCTCCGCCGCGCCCAGCATCACGCCATCGTTCACGAACGCCGGCGTAACGTGCTTCGACTCGCGCGGCCAGATGTGGTCGCGTAACCATGTGTCGAGCGCGACGTCGTCGGCAATGCCACGCAAGAGCGTCATCGCTGTGTGCGCGTGCGCGTTGACCAGACCGGGGATCAGCGCGTGCGTGTCGAGCGTGATCCGATCACGCGGCAGGTAATGCTGTGCGACGACGTCTTCGGGCACGACGGCAACGATCTTCCCGCCGTCGACCAGAACCGCATGCCGTTCGAGCACGCCGGCCGGCTCGATCGGGATGATCCAGCGGGCGAAGAGGGCGAGGTCGATGTGACGCATGGTGATGGGGTCAGAGTGATTTACTGCGGAAGCGACAATACCGACGTCCGGGTTGATTCCCGCGGATAAATTACTCCGACCCCATTACCCCCAACAAAAAGCCCCGCAACCGCGGGGCTTTTTGGGGCGCGAGGCGCTTGCGCTTACTGCATTCCCTCGCCCTTCACCTCCACCTCGACACGCCGATTCGGCGCGAGGCAGGCGATCAGCTCCTTCATGTTCTTCTGATTGCACACGACACCCGGGACCGGCTGCGTCTTGCCCATGCCAAGCGTCTCGATGCGATCCTTCGGCACGCCGCGGCTGACCAGGTAATCACGAACCGCGTCGGCACGACGCTCGGACAGACGCTGGTTGTATTGCTGCGTGCCGATGCGATCGGTGTGGCCGGTGACGAGCACGAGCTCGAGCTTGGCCACGCTCTTCAGCTTGCTGATGACGTCGTTGTCGATCGCCTGGCGGCCATCCGGACGCAGCACGGCCTTGTCGAAGTCGAACAGCGCCTTGCTCGCCAGCGTGATCTTCTGCACCGCAGGGGCCGCGGGTTTCGGGGCCGGGGCGGGTGCAGCAGGCGGCGGCGCCGGAGCAGGCGCGGGCGCAGGCGCAGCAGGGGGCGGTGCAGCAGGCGCTGGTGCGGGGGCGGGCGCAGGCGGCTTGGGCTTCGGCACCAGGTCCGGGTCGCACGCCGGGATCGCCATTGCCGGTGACCAGTAGCCGGTCCGCCAGCACAGTCCACCGGCGACGCCGGCGGCGCCGTTGTACACGCCGCTCTTCACGACGTTGTTGTCGGGCGTCCCGGTCGCCGAGAGCCAGTATGCGCAATTCTTCGGATCGCAAGCCGCGACGCCGGGCCGGAACACCTGGCCGGGCGCGGGCTTCGGTTGCGCGGCGACGCTACCGGCGAAGGCGGCGAAAAGCGCGCCAGCGATGACACCGGAAACCAGACGTCGAGTCATTGTTTCACCCCTTTTGGCTTTGGTTTTCAACAGGTTTTATTGCCGGCATCAGAAGCACGCCACGAGAAGCGTTCGCGAACCGGCGATGATTTACGAAAAGCATCAAAAAGCACGGGCGTGCCAGATCGTTCGTTCGTTCGCCGACTATAGCACCGCAAATTGCGGGTCCGCAAAGAAACCATAGGCTCCGTCGCTTGGCGGTCTCGGGAACTGTCGCGGCGATACAACGCCGTGGTAAAATCTCTTGTTATCAAGGGCCTGAAAGCGGTAGCCGCCGCTTCGACCGCGACTTTATTGTCCCCGCTGTCGCGAAGAGTGCCTGAAATCCGCCAGTCGGTGCGTTTTGCGAACGGTTGCGCCGTTCGCCGGCGCAGGGGCGCTTGGTTACGTAAAACGGTTACGTAAAACAGTTACGTCGAACGGTCCCGGAAACGAAAGCCGCAATGGAGCAATTCGCCAAGGAAATCCTGCCGGTCAGCCTCGAGGCCGAGATGCGGCACAGCTACCTCGACTACGCGATGAGCGTGATCGTGGGCCGCGCGCTGCCCGACGTGCGCGACGGGCTCAAGCCGGTGCATCGCCGGGTGCTCTACGCGATGCAGGAAGCGAACAACGTCTTCAACCGGCCGTACGTCAAATGCGCGCGCGTCGTCGGCGACGTGCTCGGCAAGTACCACCCGCATGGCGACGGACCGACGTACGAAGCGCTGGTGCGCATGGCGCAGAACTTCTCGATGTGCTATCCGCTGGTCGACGGGCAGGGCAATTTCGGTTCGATCGACGGCGACAACCCGGCGGCTTATCGCTATACCGAGTGCCGGTTGCAGAGGATCGCGAACGAGCTCACCGCCGACCTCGACAAGGAAACCGTCGATTTCGTGCCGAACTACGACGGCAAGGAGCGCGAGCCCTCGGTCCTGCCGTCACGGCTGCCGAACCTGCTGGTCAACGGCTCGTCCGGCATCGCGGTCGGCATGGCGACGAACATTCCGCCGCACAACCTGATCGAAACGGTGAGCGCGTGCCTGGCACTTCTCGCCGACCCGACGCTTTCCATCGATGCGCTGATGGAGCACGTGCCCGCGCCGGATTTCCCGACGGCGGGAATCATCTACGGCCTCGCCGGTGTGCGCGAAGGCTACCGGACCGGCCGCGGTCGCATCGTGATCCGCTCGCGAACGCACGTCGAGGAGCTCGAGCGCGGCAACCGACAGGCGATCGTCGTCGACGAGATCCCCTACCAGGTCAACAAGCGCACGCTCCTCGAGCGCATCGCGGAGCTCGTGCGCGAGAAGCGGCTGGAAGGCATCGCCGATCTGCGCGACGAGTCCGACCGGCGCGGCATGCGCATCGTCATCGAA
>DATLNR010000073.1:0-5939 GCA_035536655.1 Casimicrobiaceae bacterium | reverse complement strand
CACCCGAACAGCTTTATCATCGCCACTAATCGTCGTTGCACTTGCTCGTTGAATCTACGACACGAAACAACGAGCGACATTCGCGACGTCTGGCCTTCCGCCGCTTCGTCAGCGAGGAGCGAGGGGACGCGACGCAGACTCGCGGTCGTCGCGACGATAGACGCAGCGACCGCCGGCCCACGTCGAGGCGACCGCGCGGTCGTCGCCCAACATGAGCAGCGCGAACAGCGCCTCGTCGATGCCGTTCGACGTTCGCGTGCGTTGCGCGAGCAGCGATGTCGCTTCCAGATCCAGAACGACCAGATCCGCCTCGTAACCGGTGGCGATCGCGCCGATTCGATCATCGAGGCCGAGCGCCTGCGCGCCGGCGTGCGTGATCCGATAGAGAAGTTCGGCAGGCCCAAGAGAACAACCGGCGAGCTGCGCAACCTTGTATGCCTCCGCGGCGGTCGCAAGCATCGACAGCGATGTGCCTCCGCCCACATCGGTGCCGAAGCCGACCGAAGGCGCAACCGGGCGCGCCTTGATCCGCCGCCACGGAAAGATGCCGCTGCCGAGAAAGAGATTCGACGTCGGGCAGTGGGCAATCGCCGTTCCAGTCTGCGCGAGCCGATCGAGCTCGGCGTCCGAGAGATGGATGCCGTGACCATAGACGGCGCGTCGGCCGAGCAGACCAAAGCGCGCATAGACATCGACGTAATCGCGCGCTTCGGGAAACAGCTGGCGCACCCATGCGATCTCGTCGTGATTCTCGGCGACGTGTGATTGCATCCAGCAATCCGGATGCGCCTTCCACAATGCGCCGGCCGCCTCGAGCTGCGCAGCGGAAGACGTCGGCGCAAAGCGCGGCGTGATCGCATAGCCGATGCGCCCCCGCCCGTGCCATCGATCGATCAGCGCGAGCGACTCGTCATAACCGCGCTGCGCGGTATCGCACAGCGGAGCCGGCGCATGTCGGTCCATCAGCACCTTTCCGCCGATCGCACGCACGCCGCGCGAGCGCGCTTCCTCGAAAAACGCGTCGACCGATGCCGGATGCACGGTGCAGAACGACATCACCGTCGTCGTTCCACAGCGCAGCGTTTCGTCGAAGAAGGATCGCGCCGCATCACGCGCGCGATCCGGATCGCTCATCGCCTGCTCGGCCGCGAACGTGTATCGCTCGAGCCAGTCGAGCAGCTGCGTTCCATGGCTTGCGATGATCGGGAGCTGCGCGTAATGCACGTGGCAATCAACGAACCCGGGAACGATGACGCACGACGCGGGGATGCGCTCGATCGAGACTCGTGGCGGCATGCGATCGACGACGTCGCGAGCCGGGCCCACATCGGTGATGCGGCCATTGTCGATGACGACGACGGCATCGGCGTCGTGGCGAAGCGAGAAACCCGCCGAAGCATCGCCGGTCGCCGTCAGCACAGCGCCGCGCAACGCCCGCCTGCTATCGGGATTCGCCGGTTGTCGCGTGTCAGTGCGCAGGGCCAGCCCCTTTTGCCGTCGTGCAGAATGAATGCAGCGATTGTCGGCCGGAAGTGCTGACTCGTGGGCGCCGTCGATCCCCGCGTCGCGGTGCCCCTCGCAGGCTGCTCGCAGCACGGCCCCAAGCACTGACTGCGCCCCCTCGGGGGGCAGCGAGTGAAGCGAAGCGTGGGGGTCGTTCCATCTTCAGCACAGTCGCATTCTTGCACGCTCTATGATGACGTCCGAATGGCCATCTACCAGCTCGACGAGTTCGTTCCCGACATTGCGCCGACCGCTTACGTGGCCGACGCCGCCACGGTGATCGGTCGCGTGCGCATAGCCGACGAAGCGAGCGTGTGGCCCGGCGTCGTCATTCGCGCGGACGATGACACGATTGCGATCGGCGCGCGAACCAGCGTGCAGGATGGTGCCGTGCTCCATGTCGACCCGGGAAAGCCGATGACGATCGGCAGCGACGTCACCATCGGACATCTGGCCATGCTGCACGGATGCACGATCGGCGACGGGTCGCTGGTCGGCATCGGAGCGATCGTCTACAACAACGCGGTCATCGGACGCGAGTGCTTGATCGGCGCCGGATCGATCGTCACCGAGGGCAAGGTGTTCGCGGACCGCTCGCTTGTTCTCGGCACACCGGCGAAGGTCGTCCGCCAGCTCACCGACGATGACATCGCGACGATGCGCGCGAACATCGAAGCGTACGTCAAACGCGGCGCGCACTACCGCGCACGACTGAAACAGCTGCGCTAGGTCGCGTCCGCCCGGCGCGATCGACGCTTCGAGGTCACGCTCGCCGCCGCGCGCTGCTCGAGCCCACCGACGATCACGTCGAGCCACGCTTCGAAGCTCGAGTCGAGCGGTTTGTCGATGCCGCTCGACCAGCGCAGCATGAACGCGTTGTTGCGCAACGCCGGAACGTGGCGGCCGAGACTCGGGAATCGCGCCGAATCGATGGCATCGATTGCACGGCGACACGCCGCCTGCCAGTCGTCGACGTCATCGGCGGGCATCGACGACAACTCGAGCGTCGCGAACCCACACATCGCCGCGACGACGACGTTGTACGCGTCGACGAGTCCGCCGCCCGAGAAGCGCGCGTCTTCAAGCACCGCGACGATCTGGTCGAGCCGCCGCCGATCGACGTCGAGGTTCGTGACGAGCTGGTTCGCGACCAGCGGCGCGACGCCGGGGTGACGCCGCAGCAGCGTTCGGAACTGGCGCAGGATCGCCCGTAACCGAACCTGCCAACGATCGCCGGCATCGATTCTCGCGAAATCGTTCATCGCGAGTGCTACGACACCTGACACGAGCTCGACGCGGCTCGCCACGTGCCAGTAAACGGCGCCCGGTGCCACGCCGAGCGCCTTGGCCAAATCTCGCATGTTGAACGCGTCGACACCGCGCGCGTCGATGAGCGCTAGCGCCTCGCGAAGGATCGTCGCCCGGTCGAGCACGGCCGCGTCGGGGCGCCCGGGCGAGCGCGCACGCCGAGCCGCCGTCTTCCGATGCCGTGCCGAGGCGATCGTCGAAGTCTTATTCATCATTGTTCAATTTGAAATTAAACGATGTACAATAATACGCCGTCCTCCACCAGAAAGGGAATGCGCAATGCCCACGCAGATGTTCGTCAACCTCCCCGTGCACGACCTGAAGCGCTCGGTCGACTTCTTCACCAAGCTCGGCTACCGGTTCGATCCGCGTTTCACCGACGAGAACGCGACCTGCATGATCGTCGGCGACGCGAGCTTCGTCATGCTGCTGATCGAGAAGTTCTTCGCGACGTTCACGCACAAGCCCATCGCCGATGCGCGTGAACGCACCGAAGTGCTTGTCGCACTGTCCTGCGCAACGCGCGAAGACGTCGATGCGATGGTGAAGAAGGCGGTGGCCGCCGGTGCGACGACGCCGATGAAGCCGCAGGACCTGGGCTTCATGTACCAGCACGGCTTCCAGGACCTGGACGGCCACATGTGGGAGCTCTTCTACATGGACCCGAGCGCCCCGATGCTGCAGCAATGACGCGGCGCCGCTAGGCGCGCTTGGCTTGCTGCCGGAAGCGGTGCAGCAACGGCTCGGTGTAGCCGTTCGGCTGCGAGGCGCCTTCGAAAACCAGCGCGCAAGCGGCTCGGAACGCGACCGAGCGCTCGAGGTCCGGCGCCATTGGCCGATAGAACGGGTCGCCCGCGTTCTGCCGATCGACAACCACCGCCATGCGTTTGAACGCATCGATCACCTGGTCGCGGGTGACGACGCCGTGCTCGAGCCAGTTCGCCACGTGCTGGCTCGAGATCCTGAGCGTCGCGCGGTCTTCCATCAGTGCGACGTTGCGTATGTCGGGAACCTTCGAGCATCCGACGCCCTGGTCGATCCAGCGCACGACATAGCCGAGGATGCCCTGCAGGTTGTTGTCGAGCTCGTCGCGGATCGCTTCAGGCGAGAACGTTCTCTCCGCCACCGGCAACGTCAACAATCCGTGAAGCAACGCGTCGCGCTCGTCGTCAGCGTCGATCTTCTCCATCTCGCGCTGCACGGCAGCAACGTCGACATCGTGATAGTGCAACGCGTGCAGTGCCGCGGCAGTCGGTGATGGCACCCACGCCGTGTTCGCGCCGGCCTTCGGATGCGCGATCTTCTGCTCGAGCATCGCCGCCATCAGGTCCGGCATCGCCCACATCCCTTTGCCGATCTGCGCCCTGCCGCGCAATCCGCAGCTCAGGCCCACGACTACATTGCTGCGTTCGTACGCGCCGATCCACGCCGACGTCTTCATGTCGCTCTTGCGGATCATCGGGCCGGCCAGCATCGCCGTGTGCATCTCGTCGCCGGTGCGATCGAGAAAGCCGGTGTTGATGAAGACGACGCGCGACGAAGCCGCGGCGATGCACGCCTCCAGGTTGACGCTCGTGCGGCGCTCCTCGTCCATGATGCCGATCTTGATCGTGTCGTGCGGAAGCGCGAGCAGCTTCTCGACGGCGCCGAACAGATCAACGGCGAACGCCACTTCGTCGGGCCCGTGCATCTTCGGCTTGACGATGTAGATCGATCCGCTCTTCGAATTCCCCTTGCGCTTTTGATCGTGCAACGCGGCGAGCGACGTCACGACTGCATCGAGAATGCCTTCCGGAATCTCGCGCCCTTCGCGATCGAGGACCGCGGTCGTCGTCATCAGGTGGCCGACGTTGCGCACGAATAATAGCGACAGGCCCTTGAGCACGAGCTTGCCGCCGTTGGGCGTGGTGTACTCGCGATCGGCGTTGAGCGATCTCGTGAATCGCGTGCCCGCCTTCTCCACCTCTTGGGTCAGCGTGCCCTGCATGAGGCCGAGCCAGTTGCGATAGAGCTGCACCTTGTCCTCGGCATCGACCGCCGCGACCGAATCCTCGCAATCCATGATCGTCGTCAGCGCTGCCTCGACGACGATGTCCTTGACGCCCGCGCGATCCTGCCGGCCGATCGGTTGACTACGATCGATCTGGATCTCGACGTGCAATCCGTGATGCCGCAAGAGGATCGCGGTCGGCGCGTCGGTAGCGCCGCGATAGCCGCGAAACGCCGCGCGATCCTTGACTGTCGTCTGACCGTCGGCAAGCAACACGACGAACGCGCCATCCCGAACGATGTACGCCCTGGCGTCGACATGCGACCCATGCGCGAGCGGAAACGCCGAGTCGAGAAACACACGGCCGCGCCCAATGACTGCGTCGCCGCGACCCGCACTGTAGTCACCGTGCTTCGCCGTCGCGCCGCTGTTCGGAATCACGTCGCTGCCGTATAGCGCATCGTAGAGACTGCCCCAGCGAGCGTTCGCCGCGTTCAGCGCATACCGTGCATTCGATACGGGGACGACGAGCTGCGGACCCGCCTGTTCGGCGATCTCCGGATCGACATTCGCCGTCGTGGCTTTGACGCGACCGCGAGCAGGCACGAGATAGCCGATGCGCTCGAGGAACGCCCGATACGTGGCCGGATCGCGAATCGGGCCGGGATGTTCGCGATGCCATGCATCGAGCGCGTCCTGCAGCCGAGTACGTTCAGCGAGCAGCGCGCGGTTCCGCGGCGAGAACCCGCGAACGAGCGTGGAGAAGCCTAGCCAGAAGGCGCGCGAGTCGATGCCGGTGCCGGGCAACGCCTCCTGGTCGACGAAGCGCGCGAGGACCGCCGCCACCTGCAAGCCTTCGCGATCGACGCGATCGTTCATGGGTATTCGGAGATTTTGTTGCACCGCATTGTAACGGCTGCTGGCGAACGCGATTCCTCCTGCTCGCGTATGCTGAAGGCGGGTTGGCGTGATTCGCGCCATTCGCGATCCTGTGGGAGCGCGCCAGAGCCTCGCGATCAGCGATCGCGCCTATGTGATGGAGAACGGGCGCATCGTCGGTCACGGCACGGCGCGCGCGATTGCGGAGGATCCGGTCGTGAAAAAAGCCTACCTCGGCGCCTCGGCGTCACCCCCTTAC